>JASKZT010000297.1 GCA_030145965.1 Ornithinimicrobium sp. | reverse complement strand
TACGTCGCCCTCTACGGCACGCCGGGCACGCCGTCCCTGGGTGTGCTCGGCGAGCAGCCCATCGAGGAGACGGTCACCCGCGCCGAGGAGCTCGCCGCCTCCTACGAGGGGCTCGGCGACGAGCCGGTCGTGCCCACGCTGGAGATCATCGTCACGGTGGCCAGCGCCGACGCCGGCCCCGACGGCAACTACTCCAACGAGCTGCCGGTGGAGCAGATCCGCCCCCTCGTCGAGCTCGCCGGCGAGCACGGCCTCTACGTCGTGCTCGACCTGCAGCCCGGTCGCACCGACTTCGTCACCCAGGCGAAGATCTACGAGGAGCTGCTGCTGATGCCCCACGTCGGGCTGGCGCTCGACCCCGAGTGGCGGCTGCGCCCGGACGAGGTGCACCTGACCCAGATCGGGCAGGTCGACGTCGCCGAGGTCGACGAGGTCGTCACCTACCTCGCCGACCTCGTCCGCGACCACGACCTGCCGCAGAAGGTCCTGGTCCTGCACCAGTTCCAGATCCGGATGATCCCGGACGTCAACGCCGTCGACCAGTCCCGCTCGGAGCTCGCGGTGCTCATCCATGCCGACGGCCAGGGCGCCCAGCCCGACAAGCAGGCGACCTGGCGGGCGCTGCACGACTCGGCCCCCGACATCGCGCACTGGGGCTGGAAGAACTTCTACGACGAGGACGTCCCGGGCCCCCTCACCCCCGAGGAGACCATGACGCTCGTCGACCCGGCGCCCGACTTCATCTCCTACCAGTAGCGGCAGCGTGCCGGGACCGGCGTCCCGGACGGGCCTGGACGGCGTGCCGGTGGTGCGCGACCATGGGGCATGACCGGGGTCCCGGACGACGTCGAGGAGCACGTCGAGCAGATCAGGGCCTCACGGGCCGAGCTCCGTGAGTCGGTCGCCGCCGTCCGCGACGCGCTGGCGGGATCGCCGTCGGCCGGGGACACCTCCCTGCGGGTGCACGCGGCGCTGGTCGAGCTGGCCCGTGACGTCGCCGGTCACGTGGAGCTCGCCGAGCGCGGCGACGGCCTGCTGCAGACCGTCCGTCAGGTGCCCCGGCTCTCCGGCGTCCTGGCCGCCCTCGAGGCCGAGCATCCCCCGCTGCAGGCCGACCTGCACGACTTCATCGCCCTCCTCGAGCGGGCCGACGTGACAGGGGTGCCGGCCTTCCGGGCCGAGCTCACGCGCCTGCTCGACCGGCTCGTCGCCCACCGGCGCCGCGTCGGTGACCTGCTCAACGAGGCCACCGCGGTCGACCTCGGCGGTCAGGGCTGAGCGCGTGCCGCCCGCCCCCCGCGGCGCCGGCAGGGAGGTCGGCACCGTGGCGTCCTACGCTCGGCCCATGACGTTCGTCGGGATCCCCCACGCCGCCACCGACTTCTACGCCGAGCTCGAGCAGGAGAACACCACCGAGTTCTGGGCCGCGCGGCGGGAGCGCTACGAGCGGGACGTCCGCGCCCCGCTGGCCGCGCTCGTCGCCGAGCTCGAGGAGGAGTTCGGGACGGCGAAGCTCTTCCGGCCCCAGCGCAACCTGCGCTTCTCCCGTGACAAGACGCCCTACAAGACCCACCAGGGCGCGTTCGTCGCCACCGGGCCCCGGACCGGGTTCTACGTCGAGGTGTCGGCCGACGGCCTCCGGCTCGGCGGCGGCACGTACCACCTGGAGCCCGAGGCGCTCGCGGCCTACCGCGCCGCGGTCGACGGTCCACGGGGTGGCGCGCTCGAGCTCGTCCTGGACCAGCTGCGGGAGGAGGGCTGGGAGGTGACCGGCTCGACGCTGCGGACGGCTCCGCGGGGGTACCCGCGCGACCACCCCCGCGTGGGGCTGCTGCGGCATACCTCGGTCGCGGCGATGCGGTGGGTCGAGGACGCCGACGTGGTGACGACGCCCGCCCTCGTGGGGCGGGTGCGCGCCGACTGGCGGCGCCTGGCGCCCCTGGTCGGCTGGCTCGCGCCGGTGCTGCCCGCGTAGGCGCCGCGGGGCCTATCCTGCTGCCTGTCGCTGGACAGTGCCGGCGGCCCGGCACCGTCCGGACCGGCGAGGAGAGGTGTGCACGATGGCCATCCACGGATCGTTGTTCGAGGACTTCCGGGAGACGGAGTCGCGTGACCAGTTCACGCGGCAGAGCTCCAAGATGCTCAAGGTCCGCATGGACTACGGGCCGGTCCACGCCCGGCTCGGCTCGATGGTCGCCCACCAGGGCGACGTGCGCTTCGCCAACCGCGGCTCCGGAGGGCTGGACCGGCTGCTCAAGACCAAGCTGACCGGCGAGGGCGTGCCGATCATGGAGGCGAGCGGTCAGGGCGACCTGTTCCTCGCCGAGGACGCGGCGGACGTCCAGGTCCTCTACCTCGAGGACGACATGGTCTCGGTCAACGGCGCCAACGTCCTGGCCTTCAGCTCCTCGATCGACTGGGACATCCACCGCGTCTCGGCGCGCGGCGGCATGATGGCCGGCGGCCTCTTCAACGTCTCGCTGCGCGGCTCGGGGTATGTCGCGGTGACGACCCGCGGGGAGCCGGTCGCCCTGGACGTCGCGCAGGCGCCGACCTTCGCCGACGCCAACGCGGTCGTGCTGTGGACGGCGGGCGTGCGCATGGACGTGCGCGTGGACACCGGCGGGCTGGGCTCGATGCTGCGCGGCGGCACGGGCGAGCTGGTGCAGATGGCGTTCACCGGCAACGGCCACGTGCTCGTGCAGCCGGCGGAGAACCGGACGTCCGGCGCCGGGGAGCGGTCGGGGCGCGGCGGAGGGGGCCTGGGTGGCCTCTTCGAGTGAGCGCATGAGGGCCGTGCGCTACGACGCGTTCGGTGCGACCCCCTACGTCGCCGAGATGCCGGTGCCGCGAGTCGCGCCGGGCGGTGTGGTCGTCGCCGTCGAGGCGACCGGGGTGTGCCGCTCGGACTGGCACGGCTGGCAGGGGCACGACCCCGACATCGCCACGCTGCCGCACACGCCCGGCCACGAGTTCGCCGGGGTCGTGCACGAGGTCGGCGAGGGCGTGCGCCGGGTCGCCGTGGGCGACCGCGTCGTCGTGCCGTTCGTCTGCGGGTGCGGCACGTGCGAGGTCTGCTCGGCCGGGCTGTCCCAGGTGTGCCCCCGGCAGTGGCAGCCCGGGTTCGACGGCCCCGGCTCCTTCGCCGAGCTCGTCGCGGTGCCGTGGGCCGACCACAACGTCGTGCACCTGCCCGACGAGGTCGGCTCCGACGTCGCGGCCTCGCTCGGGTGCCGCTTCGCCACGGCCTACCGGGGTCTCCTCGACGTCGCCCGCGTGCGGGAGGACGAGACGGTCGCGGTCCTGGGCTGCGGCGGCGTCGGCCTGGCCGCGGTGATGGTCGCCGCGTCGCGGGGTGCGCGCGTCCTCGCGGTGGACGTCAGCAGGGCGGCCCTGGAGCTGGCGGCCACGGTGGGTGCGGAGCTGCTCGTGGACGCCACCGCCGGGGACGCGGCGGAGCAGGTGCGGGCCCTCGTGCCCGGCGGGGTCGAGGTGGCGGTCGACGCCCTGGGCAGCGTCGCGACCGCCGGTGCCGCGACACGGAGCCTCGCCGTGCGCGGGCGTCACCTGCAGATCGGCCTGCTGCCGCCGGCGGTCGTGGGTGACCGGGCGACCGTGCCCATGCACACGGTCATCGGCCGCGAGCTGCAGGTGCTGGGCAGCCACGGCATGCCCGCGGCCGACTACCCGCGGATGCTCGAGGAGGTGGTCTCCGGCCGGCTGCAGCCCGAGCGCTTCCTCGCCGCGAGCCTTCCGCTCGAGGGCGGTCCCGCCGCCCTCGCGGCCCTCGGCGGCGCCACCACCCCCGGCGTCACCGTCCTCCGCCCCTGA
>JASKZT010000290.1 GCA_030145965.1 Ornithinimicrobium sp. | reverse complement strand
GTCACCGGGAACTGGGAGTAGCGCTCGGAGAAGGTCTGGAAGTGCTGCTGCACGAGCAGCGTCGTCGGCACGAGCACCGCGACCTGCTTGCCCTCCTGGATGGCCTTGAAGGCGGCGCGGACGGCGATCTCGGTCTTGCCGTAGCCCACGTCGCCGCTGATGAGGCGGTCCATCGGCACCGGCTTCTCCATGTCGGCCTTGACCTCGTCGATGGAGGACAGCTGGTCCGGGGTCTCGGTGAAGGCGAAGGCGTCCTCGAGCTCGCGCTGCCAGGGGGTGTCCGGCCCGAAGGCGTGGCCCTGGCTGGCCATCCGCGCCGAGTAGAGCCGGATGAGCTCGGCGGCGATCTGCTTGATGTGCTTGCGCGCCCGGCTCTTGGTCCTCTGCCAGTCCGAGCCGCCGAGCCGGTTGAGGGTCGGCGCCTCGCCGCCGACGTACTTGGTCAGCTGGTCCAGCTGGTCGGTCGGCAGGAACAGCATGTCGGGCTGGCCGTGCCCCCGAGGCTTGGACGAGGCGTACTCCAGCACGACGTACTCCCGCGTCGCCCCCTGCACCTGCCGCTGCGCCATCTCCACGAAGCGCCCGACACCGTGCTGCTCGTGGACCACGTGGTCGCCCGGGCGCAGCGCGAGCGGGTCGACCTGGCCGCGCCGGCGCGAGGGCATCTTGCGCATGTCGCGGGTCGAGCCGCCCGACGTCGGCTGCTGCCCGGTCAGGTCGCTCTCGCCGACGAGGACGAACCCGCTGTCGGGCAGGACGAAGCCACGCCCCACGGCCCCGGTCGTCACGGTGACCAGGTCGGCGGAGAGCTCCCGCGCCGACCCCAGCGGGCTGACGAGGCGGTGGGGCAGGTCGTTCTCCCCCAGGACCTCGGCGACGCGGCGCGCCATACCCGCCCCGTCGAGGCTGACGAGCACCCGGTGACCCTGCGCCGCCCACGCGCGCAGGTCGCGGAAGATGGCCTCGCGGTCGCCGCGGTAGGCCTCGACCGGCGTGCTCGGCACGACGAGGGTGCGCACCTGGTCGTCGTCGGTGGCGTCGCTGCCCGCCCGCACCAGCTCGGCGAGCTCGGCGTCGGCGAGGAAGGCGGTGAGCGACCACCACCCCCGCCCCGTCTCGAGGGTGTGGCCCCGCATGTCGGCCAGCGACCACGACGAGGCCGTGCCGAGCGCCTGCTGCAGGTCGATGGGGGCCGCGCCCTCGGCCGTCGCGGCCGCGGCCCAGCTGGCCTGGAGGAACTCCTCGCTCGTCGCGACGAGGTCGTGGGCCCGCGTCCGCACGCGCTCGGGGTCCAGCACGACGACGCGCGAGCCCGCGGGCAGCACGTCGACGACCGTCTCCATGCCCGGCACGAGCACCGGCGCCAGCGACTCCATCCCCTCGACGGCGATGCCCTCGGCGATCTTGGCCAGCAGGTCCGCGGCACCGGGCAGGCTGCCCACCAGCCGACGCGCGCGCTCGCGCACGTCGTCGGTGAGCAGCAGCTCGCGGCACGGCGGGGCGTAGAGGCCGTGGCCGGGGTCGACGAGCTCGAGCGAGCGCTGGTCGGCGATCTTGAACCAGCGCACCTCCTCGACCGTGTCGCCCCAGAACTCGACGCGGACCGGGTGCTCCTCGGTCGGCGGGAAGACGTCGAGGATGCCGCCGCGCACGGCGAACTCGCCCCGACGCTCGACCATGTCGGTGCGCGTGTATGCCGCCGCGGCGAGGGCGTCGACGACGTCCGACATCGGGCGGTCCTCACCCGGGCGCAGCCGCACCGGGGTCAGCTCCCCCAGGCCCTTGACGATCGGCTGGAGCAGGGCGCGCACCGAGGCGACGACGACGCGGACGGGCCCCGCGTGCGGGTCGCCGCCCCCGGTGTCGGGGTGCGCCAGGCGACGCAGCGTGGCCAGACGACGGCCGACGGTGTCCGAGCGGGGGCTGAGCCGCTCGTGCGGCAGGGTCTCCCAGCTCGGGAAGGCGGCGACCCCGGCCGGCCCTTCCTCCAGGAGCTCGCCGAGCCGCGTCTGAAGGTCGTCGGCCTCCCGCCCGGTCGCGGTCACGGCCAGCACGGGGGTGGCGTCCTGGCGCGCCAGGGCCGCGACGAGCGCGGGGTGGGCGCCCGCGGCCAGCGAGACGTCGACGGTGGCCTCGCCCGCCCGGGCGGCGTCCAGGACCCTGCCGGCGGAGGGGTCGGCGCAGAGCAGCTCGACGACGGGTGACAGGTGCATCAGGTGGGGATCCTTGACCAGGAGACGGCTGGGGCGGGCGGCGGGGCGGCGTGCGTCCGCACCCGCAAGTCTAGGTCGGCGGAACGGATCCGGCCGCCGCCCGGTCGGAGCACCGTGCCATGCTGACGAGGAGGCCACCGGCACTCCGGTGGACCGTAGGAGAAGGCTCAGGGAGGATCGCAGACGTGATGAGTTGGCTCGCGGGTCAGGGCCGGGCGACGCGCTGGTGGCGCACCGGGCTGGCGGGGGTGGCGGTAGGGCTGGTGGCCGCGCTGGGACCGGGGACGGTGGCGGTGGCCGACGAGCCGCTCAACCTGCCCCAGCAGCTGCACGACCCGGCCGACGCCCTCACCGAGGCGGAGGAGGAGCAGGCCAGGGCCCAGCTCGAGGACCTCCGTGACGACACCGGCCTGCAGCTCTTCGTCGTCTTCGTCGACACCTTCACCGACTCCTCCGGCGAGATGCTCGACGGGCAGACGTGGGCGCAGGAGACCTCGCGCGTCTCCGGGATGGGCCAGGGCGACCTCGTCGTGGCCGTCGCGGTCGACGACCGGCTCTACGGCGTCGGCGACGTCGGCGGCACGCTCCCGGCGGACGCCGTCCGCCGGGTCCAGCTGGAGGACATCGAGCCCGCGCTGCGTCAGGACGACTGGGCAGGGGCGGTCTCGGCCGCGGTCGACGGCTTCTCCCGCGAGCACTCCTCGGGCGGCGGCGGGGTCACGGTGCCGGACGACCAGTCCGTCCACCCCCGCTCCTCCGGCGGCCTGGGCAGCGGCTTCGGCCTGCTCCTCCTCGCCGCGCCGGTCGCGGTGCTCGCCGGCGCCGGCCTCGTCACGAGCCGCGCCCGCGGCGCCAGGCGCCCGGCGGGCGGCACCGCGGCACGCCGGGGTCCCCAGGGCGTCCCCCTGCAGGAGCTGCAGCGGGAGGCCTCCGAGGCCCTGGTGGCGATGGACAACGCCGTGCGCTCGGCCGAGGAGGAGCTCGCCTTCGCCGAGGCGCAGTTCGGCACCCAGCGGACCCAGCAGTTCCGTCAGGTGCTCGACCGTGCCCGGCAGGCGGCCAAGGAGGCGTTCTCGCTGCGCCAGCAGCTCGACGACGACCGTCAGGAGCCCGAGCACGTCGAGCGCACCATGCTCGCCCGCATCCTCGAGCTGACCGGCACCGCCCGGCGCACCCTCGACGAGAACACCCAGGAGTTCGCCACCCTGCGGGCGCTGCAGGACCGTGCGCCGCAGTTCCTCGACGAGCTGACCTCGCGCCTGGCCGAGGTGCAGGCCCGGCTGCCCGTCGCGGACCAGGAGCTGCGCGGCCTCGCCGCCCGCCACCCCGGACCGGCGCTGGTCACGGTGCGCGAGCACCGCGCCCAGGCGGAGAGCCTGCTCGGCTCGGCCGAGGGGTTCCTCACCGCCGGCCGGCAGTCGCTGCAGCGCGACGACCGTCCCTCCGCCGTCGCGGCCGCCCGCGCCGCCGAGGAGGCCGTCGGCCAGGCCGCCACCCTCCTCGACCTCGTGTCGCAGGCCGACGAGCAGCTCGCCGGCTCGGCCGAGGAGCTCACCCGCCGCGTGGCCTCCATCACCTCCGACCTGGCCGACGTGCGGCGTCTCGCGCCTCAGGAGCCGGTCATCGCCCGTGCGGCCGAGCGCGCCCGCGCCGCGGTCGAGCAGGGCCAGGCGGCCCGGAGGTCCGGCGACCCCCTGCAGGCCCTCGCCGAGCTCGACGCCGCCGAGCACGACCTCGACACGCTGCTGGCGCCGCTGCGCGACGCCGACTCGCACCTGACCAAGATGCGTGCGAGCTTCGCCGAGCGCGTCGTCCGGGTCGGCGCCCGTCTGCGCAGCATCGACGAGACCATCCGCACCCGCCGCGGCGCGGTGAGCAGCGGTGCCCGCACCCGCATCTCGGAGGCCCTGCGCGTCTTCGACGAGGCCCAGCAGACGGCGCAGAGCGACCCCGGCGCCGCGATGGGCCTCCTCACCCGGGCCGAGCAGCTCGGCGAGCAGGCGCTGACCGAGGCGCAGAACGACCTCAGCTCCTGGGGCGGGTCCGGCGGGATGGGGGGCGGCTGGGGCGGAGGCTACGGCGGCCGTCGCGGCGGCCTCGACCCGGTCTCCGTCATCCTCGGCGGCATCCTCCTCGGCGGCGGTGGCGGCCACCGCCACTCCGGCGGCTGGGGCGGGGGCGGCTCCTTCGGCGGCGGGGGCGGCTCCTTCGGCGGGTCAACCGGCCCGTCCGCGCCCACTGGCCCCGTCGGGCCGGTCGGATCGGCACCGGCCGCCCCGATGGCACCGGTCCCCGCGCCGACCGCGGGTCCCTCCGCGGCCGCCCCGGTCGCACCCCCCGGGCCGGCCGGGGGGATCGGATCCGCCCCCGGC
>JASKZT010000289.1 GCA_030145965.1 Ornithinimicrobium sp. | reverse complement strand
CGTCGACGTAGGCCTTGTGGTGCTTGCTGTGGTGCAGCTCCATGATCTGGCCGCTGATGTGCGGCTCCAGGGCGCCGTAGTCGTAGCCGAGGTCCGGAAGGGTGTAGGTGCTCACTGCAATTCTCTCCTCAAGATGTGGCGGATTGCGGGCTCCTTGCACTATAGACGCGGCCCTCCGCAGCCTGCCCGACGAGTCCGGCGGGCGTGCGGGCGCTCCGCCGAGCGGGTTCGGAGAAGCGGCTCTACCATCCGACATGGTCCTATCCGCCGCGCAGGGGCCGCCCTGGGATGCTGCGCGGGGACGGAGGTCTTGCGTGCACGTCGTCGTCGTGGCCCACACCCGCCACCCGGTCCGCCAGCCCTTCGCCGGCGGTCTGGAGTCGGTGAGCTGGCACCTGACGCGCGGCCTTCTCGAGCGCGGCCACCGGGTGACCCTCTTCGCCGCCCGGGGCAGCGACCACCTGCCCGGCGTCGAGCACCTGTGGCCGGACGAGCTGCCGCTCTCCGACGCGGCGCGTGGCGACGTCTCCATGCCGGAGGAGGGGTGGCTGCAGCGGCACCACGCCTACCTCTCGCTCATGCTCGAGCTGGCCGGGCGCGACGACGTCGACCTCGTCCACACCCACGCCCTGCACCACCTGCCCACGGCGATGGCGCCCAGCCTGCCCGCGCCGACCCTGCTCACGCTCCACACCCCGCCCACCCCATGGCTGGAGTCGGCGGTCCGGATCGCGCGGTCCGCCCGGCGCGGCCGCCAGCTGCACGCGACCGCGGTCAGCGCGCACACCGCCGCGTCGTGGGGGCACGTGCTCGACGCGACCGTCGTGCGCAACGGCGTCGACACCCAGGTATGGCGCCCGGGCCCGGGCGGTGACGCCCTCGTCTGGTCGGGGCGGATCGTGCCCGAGAAGGCGCCCCACCTCGCGGTCCGCATCGCGCGCGCGGCCGGGGTGCCGCTCGTGCTGGCCGGGCCGGTGTCCGACGCGGCCTACGCCCGGACGCACCTGTGGCCCCTGCTCGGCGACGACGTCACCTACGCCGGGCACCTGTCCGACGGCGAGCTGGCCGCGCTCGTCGGCGGCAGCGGGGCCGCCCTCGTCACGCCGGTGTGGGACGAGCCCTTCGGCCTCGTCGCGGCGGAGGCGCTCGCCTGCGGCACACCGGTGCTGGCCCTCGACCGCGGCGGTCTGCCCGACGTCGTCCGTCCCGAGGTCGGGCGCGTCGTCCCCGTCGACGGCACCGAGGAGGACGTCGTCGCCCGCGGCGCCCGCCTCCTGCCCGAGGTCCTGGGCCTGTCCCGCGCGGCCTGCCGCGAGGCGGCGGTGCAGGACCTGTCCGTCGAGCGCATGGTCGACGGCTACGAGGCCGTCTACCGCAGCCTGGTCGCACCGCGCGGCAGCGGGACCGTCTCCGTGCTCCGGCGCCCGGTCGGCCCGGTGCCGTCCGACGGCGTGCCCGCAGCATCCCCGGCGCCCGTCGCGCTCGGCGGGGGGATCGGGAGCTCGGCGACGTGATCGGCTACTACCTGCACCACCAGGGGCAGGGCCACCGGCGCAGGGGGAGCGCCGTGGCGCGCGCCCTGCGCTGCCCGGTCACCGGGCTGGGCTCCGGGCCGGCGCCGGAGGGGTGGCCCGGTGACTGGGTTCCGCTCGACCGTGACGACGCGCCACCGGTGGCGGTCGAGGACGCCGACGTGACCGCGCGCGGAACCCTGCACTGGGTGCCGCGTCACCACGCGGGCCTGCTGGCGCGGCACCGCCGGCTCGTCGACTGGCTGGAGCGGGTTCGGCCGGCGCTCCTCGTCGTCGACGTCTCCGTCGAGGTGGCTCTCCTCGCCCGGCTGTGCGGCGTCCCGGTGGTCGTCGCAGCCATGCCCGGGGAGCGGACCGACCCGGCGCACCGGCTCGCCTACGACCTGGCGGACGCCCTGCTGGCCCCCTGGCCTCCCGGCGCCCACGCCGGTGCGGGGTGGCCCCGGGCGTGGCGGGACAAGGTCTGGGAGGTCGGCGGCATCAGCGCGCTGGCGGACGCCGGCCCCCGTGCGCTGCCCGGGCCCGTCGCCGGTCGCGGGCGGGTGCTCGTGCTCTGGGGCAGCGGCGGGGAGGACCTCACCTGCCAGGCCGTCGAGGCGGCACGGGCGGCGACGCCGGGCTGGGAGTGGCTGCTGCGCGGCGGCGGTGCACCGCCCAGCCCCGACCTCCTGGCCGACCTCGCCGCGGCCGACGTCGTCGTGTGCCACGCGGGGCAGGGGTCGGTGGCCGACGTGGCGCTGGCTCGCCGGCCTGCCGTCGTGCTCGCCCAGCCACGTCCGCACGCGGAGCAGGTCGCCACGGCGGCCGCCCTGGACCGGCTCGGGCTGGCCGCGACCGCCGAGGGGTGGCCGGACCCGGACGCCTGGCCCGGTCTGCTGGAGCACGCGGCACACCTCGGCGGCTCGGGCTGGTCGCGGTGGGGCGGCGACGGCGCGGCACGGGCCGCCGTGCACCTCGAGGGCCTCGCCGCCCGGCTCGCGCCGCCGGCGCCTGTGGACCGGCACGACCCCAGGGGAGCCGGCGGTGCAGCGCCCGGGAGACCGAGGGTGGCCGTCCTGACCCTCGCCCACGGTCGGCACGACCACCTTCGCGGGCAGGTCGCGGGCCTGGCCGCCGGCGACCGCGGCCCCGACCTGCACGTCGTCGTGGCGATGGGCGATGCGCGCGTCGGTGCCGCGGCCCGGGAGGCCTG
>JASKZT010000286.1 GCA_030145965.1 Ornithinimicrobium sp. | reverse complement strand
GTCGACGGCTGGACCGACGTCGCCGAGCAGGACCTCGTCACCTGCCTGCACCGCTACGACGGCTCCGGCCTGCGGCACGTCCTCACCACCGACATCGGGCGCGACGGCACCCTCGGCGGGCCGAACTTCCACCTCTACACCGCCCTGACCCGGTCCGCGCCCCAGCTGCAGGTGCAGGCCTCCGGCGGAGCCCGCAACGTCGACGACGTCCGGGCCGCCCGGCGCACCGGCTGCGCCGGGATCATCCTGGGCAAGGCCCTGCTCGAGGGCCGGCTCACGGTGACCGACGCCGTCCAGGAGGAGGGGCTGTGACGCTGGCCCGCCGCATCATCCCCTGCCTCGACGTGCGCGACGGCCGGGTCGTCAAGGGCACCCGCTTCCGCGACCACGTCGACATGGGCGACATCGTCGACCTCGCCACCCGCTACGCCCGCGAGGGCGCCGACGAGCTGGTCTTCTACGACATCACCGCCAGCCCGGAGGGGCGAGGCGTCGACGTCGACTGGGTCACCCGCGTCGCGCGGGCCATCGACATCCCCTTCTGCGTCGCCGGCGGCATCCGCACGGTCGAGACGGCCCGGGCCGTGCTCCACGCCGGCGCCGACAAGATCTCGGTCAACACCCCCGCCACCCAGCGGCCCGAGCTCGTCGCCGAGCTCGCGGAGGCCTTCGGGGTCCAGTGCGTCGTCGTGGGCGTGGACAGCCTGCGCGACGAGGACGGGGTGTGGCGCATCCGCCAGCTCACCGGGAGCCCCGACGCGACCCGCGCGCTGCCCGTGCCCACCCTCGACTGGGTGCGGCGCGTGCAGGAGCTGGGCGCCGGCGAGATCGTCCTCAACTGCATGGGCTCCGACGGCGTGCGCGAGGGGTATGACGTCGAGCAGCTGTCGGCGGTCCGCGCGGTCTGCCGGGTGCCGCTCGTCGCCTCCGGCGGCGCGGGCGCGCCCGAGCACTTCGTCGAGGTCTTCCGCGACGCCGACGCCGACGGGGCGCTGGCCGCCACGGTCTTCCACAGCGGTCAGATCCTCATCCCGGCCCTCAAGCGGCAGCTGGCCGAGGCGGGCCTGACCGTCCGCACGGTCACGGGGGCCGCCGCGTGAGCGTGCCGCTGCTGCCCGACGGCACGAGCGTGGACCAGGTCGACTTCGCCAAGACCGGCGGCCTGGTCCCCGGCGTCGTGCAGCACGCGCGGACCCGGCAGGTGCTCATGGTCGGCTTCCTCGACCGCGAGGCGCTGGAGACGACGCTGCGCACGGGCCTGGCCACCTTCCGCTCCCGCAGCCGCGGCACGAGCTGGACCAAGGGCGGGACGAGCGGCCACACGCTGGCCGTCGAGCGGGTCGAGGTGGACTGCGACCGCGACACCCTGCTGCTGCACGCCGTGCCGGCCGGGCCGACCTGCCACACCGGTGACACGACGTGCTTCGGCGCCGGCGCCGCCCCCGGGTCCTTCGTCCACGAGCTGGACGACGTGGTCCGGGTCCGCGACGTGGAGCGCCCGCCCGGCTCCTACACGACCGCCCTGCTCACGGGCGACGTGCGCCGCGTCGCCCAGAAGGTGGGGGAGGAGGGCGTCGAGACCGCCCTCGCCGGCGTCGTCCAGGGCGACGAGGACCTGCTCGGGGAGTCGGCCGACCTCGTCTACCACCTGCTGGTGCTGCTGCGCGCCCGTGGCCTGGGGCTGGCCGACGTGGAGCGGGTGCTGCGCGAGCGGCACGGCTGAGGGCCTCCCTGCGCGCGGGCGGTCCTCCTGGCGCTCCCGCCGTCGGTCACCCCGAGGATGCGCGGCGTCCGGCGACCCCCGCCGTGGGCCTGCTGCGCAGGCCCACCTGGGCCAGCTCGAGATCCGCCAGGGCGCGGACGGTGCCCGGGTCGCCGGCGCGCCAGGCGGCGACGGGGTCGGGGTGCACGCGCTGGAGACGGCCGACGTCCTGACGGACGAGCGCGCGCAGGGCCAGCAGCTCCAGCGACTGCGGGTCGTCCAGCTCGCGGCCGAGCGCCCGGGCGCTGCGCACCCACGACAGCCGCACGAGCGCCCACACCAGGACCACGAGCAGGATCGGGGTCGCGGCGGAGAGCAGCGAGACCACGAGCGCCACGGTGCGCACCCCGGACTCCAGCCGGTCGCCCGCGGCGACGAGGTCGGTGCCGACACCGGCGGCCCCGGTGAACGGCGAGCCCAGGGAGCCGCCCACGACCGGGAGGTCGGCCACCGTCGTGGCCGCCTCGGTCATCCGGTCGCGCAGGGAGGTCCCGGCGTCGCGGAGCGGGTCGGCGGGGCTCGCCAGGGTCATGACCAGGGCGTGGACCCAGCGGGCGACCAGGACCCAGGCCACGACCCAGACGAGGACGAGGACGTCGGCCAGGACCTGGCGGGAGCGCCGCCAGGGGGCATCGGCATACCAGCGCATGCGGGCCAGTCTGGCGCACCGCCCGGCCGGCGGCCCGGTCCGGAGGCGGCGGCGCGGCGTGGTGGGCCGGCCGGCCGGGGACGCGCTGGGATGATCGACCTCGTGACCCAGCCCGTCCCGGTACCGCCGCCACCGCCCCCGCCCCCGGCGCTGCGGCGGGCCCGGGACGGCTGGCTGGACCACCTGCGGGTCGAGCGGGGGCGCTCGGAGCACACGCTGCGGGCCTACCGCCGCGACAGCGACCGCTACCTGGCCTTCCTGGCCGGCACGGGGGTGGTCGAGCCGGCCCAGGTGCGGGAGGAGCACGTCACCGGCTTCCTGGCCCACCTGCGCCGCGGCGACGAGGACCACCCGCCGCTGGCGGCCACGTCGGCTGCGCGCGCGGTGGTGGCGGTCCGCGGCCTGCACCGCTTCCTCGCCGTCGAGGGCGAGGTGGAGGTCGACCCCTCCGCCGAGGTGGCGCCCCCTGCCCCTCCCCGGCGGCTGCCCAAGGCGCTGCCGCTGGAGACCGTCGAGCGTCTCCTGCAGGCCGCCTCGGTCGGCGACACCCCCACGTCCCTGCGGGACCGCGCCCTGCTGGAGGTGCTCTACGGCTGCGGCGCCCGTGTCAGCGAGGCCGTGGGCCTGGACGTCGACGACCTCGAGCTCGGTCGGGCCGACGACGGCACCGGGGGAGTGGTCCGGGTCTGGGGCAAGGGTGGCAAGGAGCGGGTCGTGCCGATGGGACGCTACGCCCGGGACGCCCTGGACGCGTGGCTGGTGCGCGGTCGTCCGGCCCTCGCACGGGCGGGGAGAGGGACACCGGCCGTGTTCCTCAACGCCCGCGGGGGGAGGCTGTCCCGGCAGTCGGCCTGGAGCGCCCTGCGCGCCGCGGCGGACCGGGCGGGCGTCACCGGGGACGTCTCGCCGCACACGCTGCGTCACTCCTTCGCCACCCACCTCCTGGACGGCGGCGCCGACGTGCGCGTGGTGCAGGAGCTGCTCGGTCACGCGTCGGTGACGACGACCCAGATCTACACCCACGTCTCGACCCAGCACCTGCGCGAGGTCTACGCCCAGGCCCACCCCCGCGCCCGCGGCTGACCCGCCCGCACCTCGACCTCAGGTCGAGGTTGACGCCGCAGGGTCGCGACGGGGCCGAGCCGTTAGGGTCGTACCTGATCGGCGGGAGGCCGACACGAAGCACGAGCGATCGAGGCTGGAGAGAGACGTGAAGCGCGAGGCAACCGCGACGTACGAGCGCCTGCCCGGGACCGAGGGCACCGGCGTCGGGCAGGACGGCCCCACCGGGCGCCCCCTGCCGGACTTCCCGGTCCCGGCTCCGCTGGGCAGCCACGGCCCGGCGCGCATCATCGTCATGTGCAACCAGAAGGGCGGCGTCGGCAAGACGAC
>JASKZT010000283.1 GCA_030145965.1 Ornithinimicrobium sp. | reverse complement strand
CGAAGGTGACCCCCTGGGCGAGCGGCAGCTCGCCGGAGTAGTTGACGGTCGTCGTCGTCCGGCGCATGTAGGCGCGCCAGGCGTCCGAGCCGGACTCCCGCCCGCCCCCGGTCTCCTTCTCGCCGCCGAACGCGCCGCCCACCTCGGCCCCGGAGGTCCCGATGTTGACGTTGACGATGCCGCAGTCCGACCCCGCCGGGGAGCAGAAGACCTCCGCCTCGGCCTGGTCCTGGGTGAAGATGCTGGAGGACAGGCCCTGCGGCACCGCGTTGTTGAGCTCGATCGCCTCGTCGAGGTCCTCGTAGGTCATGACGTAGAGGATCGGCGCGAACGTCTCGGTGTGGACGACCTCGGCCTGGGAGGGCATGCGGATGACGGTGGGGCGCACGTAGTAGGCCTCCTCCGCCTCCCCGGCCAGCTCGCGCTCCCCGCCGGCGAGGACGGTGCCCCCGGCCGCGACCGCCTTCTCGACGGCGGTGGTGAAGGCCTCGTAGGAGCGCCGGTCCAGCAGCGGACCGACCAGGGTGCCCTCGGCGGTGGGGTCGCCGACCGGCAGCGCCCGGTAGGCCGCCGCCACCCGCTCGGTGACCTCGTCGACGACCGAGGTGTGGACGATCGCGCGGCGCATGGTCGTGCAGCGCTGCCCGGCGGTGCCGGCGGCCGCGAAGACGATGCCCCGCGTCGTGAGGTCCAGGTCGGCCGACGGGGCGACGACCGCGGCGTTGTTGCCGCCGAGCTCGAGCAGGCTGCGGCCGAGGCGCTCGGCGACCACGGGGGCGACCTGGCGGCCCATCCGGGTGGAGCCGGTGGCGCTGAGCAGCGCCACGCCGGGGTCGGCGGCCAGCGCCTCGCCCACCTCGGGGCCGCCGAGCAGGACCTGGGAGAGCGCCGTGTCGTGGCCGCCCTCCTCCAGCGCGCGCACGAGCAGGGCGTGGGAGGCCAGCGCGCACAGCGGCGTGCGCTCCGAGGGCTTCCACACCACGGGGTCGCCGCAGACGAGGGCGACCGCGGTGTTCCACGACCAGACGGCGACCGGGAAGTTGAAGGCCGAGACGACCCCGACGACGCCCAGCGGGTGCCACGTCTCGCTGAGCCGGTGGCCCGGGCGCTCGGAGGCCATCGTCCGTCCGTAGAGCTGGCGGGACAGGCCGACGGCGAGGTCGCAGACGTCGATCATCTCCTGCACCTCGCCCCGCGCCTCGGAGGTGACCTTGCCCGCCTCCAGGCTGACGAGCGTGGCCAGATCGTCGTGGTGCTCGGTGAGCAGCTCGCCGAGCCGCTTGACGACCGCGCCGCGGACCGGTGCGGGGGTGGTGCGCCACGTGCGGAAGGCCTCCTGCGCCCGGGCGACCGACGTGCGCACCTGCCCGGGTCCGCTCCACGCCAGCCGCGAGACCGTCGCGCCGTTGACCGGCGACCGACCCTCGTGCGGGCCGGCGTGGGCGTCGAGGTCGACACCGCAGGCGCGCGCGGCGCGCTGGGCGCGGGTGGTGAGGTCCTCGGCCGTCGGCAGGGCGGTGCTGGGGCTGGTCCGGCTGGTCACGGGTGCTCCTCGGGTCGGTCGGCGGCGCGGGCGCGGCGGCCCGTCGGCACGAGGCTACGGTGCCTCAGACCACGACGACGCGGCCGCCCATGCCGAGGAGCCGCTGCGCCCACACCATGTCCATCGCGTCCACGGAGATGCGGGCGCACCCGTGCGAGGCGGGCACGGGCGGGATGGAGGCCGAGCCGTGGACGGCGTAGTTGCCGTCGTAGAACATCGGGCGGTAGAGCTCGCCGAGCTCACCCTCGCGCCAGCCGCTGCCGTCGACGTACCAGACGGTGAAGTCCCCGGTGGGGGTGTGCGCGACGTACTCGTGCCCGCCGAACTCGTACGGCTCGCCGTTGCCGGTCGAGGTGTTGAGCACGGTCACCGTGCGCCCGCCCCGCACGACGAGGAGCAGCTGGGACCCGAGGTGCACCTCCAGGTGGTCGCCGCCCGCGACCGGGGCCGGCCGGTGGCCGGTCGCCAGCGCCTGCCGGGTCAGGGGGCCCGCGACGCCGTCACGGCGCAGGCCGTGAGCCTTCTGGACGGCCCACACGGCCTGCTGGGTGAGGTGGCCGAAGACCGCGTCGGGCGTGCCGCACCAGTAGCCGTGCGTGCCGAGCTCCTGCTGCAGGGCGAGGACCTCCTCGCCGGAGTCGCCCCGCCGCAGAGCCGCGGGCGCCGGCGGCTCCTCGGGCACCTCCTCCTCCGGCTCGACGTCCTCGACGTCCGCGACGTCCTCGGCGCCCTCGACGTCCTCGGCGCCCTCAGCAGGCGCGTCGGGCTCCTGCCCGACGGGCTCGACCGGCTCGGGCTCGGGGGCCACCGGCTCGTGGGCCGGCACCGCCGGCGCCGCGTAGCGGTCGTAGGAGTCGGCGAGGCCGCCGACCATCGCGCCCGTCACCAGCCCGAGACCGCCCTTGAGGAGGTCGCGCCGGTGCAGGACCAGGCGGCCGGCCGGCCTGGCTCGGCGCTCGAAGCGTCGGATCCGCATGCGCGCGTCCCCTCGTGTCGCGTGGTGGTCGCTCCTAGGAAAGGGGCGTCCACCGGATCCGCGGGGGTCCCGCGCCGCCAGGTTGCCGAATCGTGACCTTGCGCCCCTCGGCGTGGCGCACGATGGCGGCTGCGCGCCGGGCCCGGGGTGGGGCAGGGTGGGCGGATGCCCGCCGACGAGCCGTCCACCGCTCCCGCCCCCGGCGGGGCCCGACAGGTCGCCACGCCGCACCTGCGACCGCGCGCCCACTTCACGGCGCGGTCGACCTGGCTGAACGACCCCAACGGGCTCGTGCGGCACGACGGCCTCTACCACCTGCACTTCCAGACCAACCCCTCCGACGTGGTCTGGGGGTCGATGTCCTGGGGCCACGCCACCTCGCGGGACCTCGTCACGTGGACCGAGCGCCGCGTCGCGCTGCCCCACACGGGCGACGCCGCCGTCTTCTCCGGGAGCGTGGTGCTCGACCACCACGACAGCAGCGGTCTGGGCGGCGGGCGGGCTCCCCTCGTCGCGTTCTGGACCCGTCACGACGAGACCGACGGCCTGCAGACCCAGTGCGTCTCGTGGAGCACCGACGGCGGCGAGACCTGGACGCCCTACCCGGGCAACCCTGTCCTGGACCGAGGCTCGACCGACTTCCGCGACCCCAAGGTCTTCTGGCACGAGCCGGAGCGCTGCTGGGTCATGGTCAGCGTGGAGGCGCAGCTGCGCCAGGTCCTCCTGCACCGCTCCGAGGACCTCCTCACCTGGACCCACGCGTCGACCTTCGGCCCGGCCGGGGCCACCGACGGCGTGTGGGAGTGCCCCGACCTGGTGGAGCTGCCCGTCGCCGGGACCGACCGCACCGCCTGGGCCCTGCTCGTGAGCGTCTTGGACGGCGGACCCGTCGGGGGGTCGGGCACCCAGTGGTTCCTCGGCACGCTCGACGGGCTCACCTTCGTGCCGGCCGGGCCGGACCACGGTGCGCAGGTGCGCTGGCTCGACCACGGTCCCGACCACTACGCGACCGTGACCTTCGACAACGTGCCCGAGCGCCGGCTCGCCGTCGGCTGGGCGAGCAACTGGGCGTACGCCGCCGAGGTGCCGACCGCGCCGTGGCGCGGGTGCATGACGCTCGTGCGCGACCTCGACCTCGTCGCCGCAGGCGACCGCCTGCTGCTGCGCCAACGCCCGGTCCTGCCCGAGGACGCCCCGGTCGACCGGCACGCCCGGGTCGTGCCCGCGGGCGGACGTGGCACCCTGACGCTGACCACGCGGTCCGGCACGGACCCGCTGACGGTGACGGTCGACGCCGGCCGGGGGCTGCTGACCCTCGACCGGAGCCGGTGCGGCGCCCAGCTGGGCGAGGTCTTCTCCGCCGTGGTCGAGGCGGCGCTGCCGGTCACCGGGGACGTCGACGTCCTCGTCGTCGTGGACGGCTGCGTGGTGGAGGTGTTCGCCGCCGGCGGGCTGCTGACGCTGACCGTGCAGGTCTTCCCTCCCGCCCCGCTCGAGCGGGCCGTCTGGGCACCGGGCTGAGGCGCTGCTCCGGCCCGGGAGACGCTCGAAAGGGGTGAGCGGCGAGGGCCTGGCGCCGGTTAGTGTCGCCAGGTGGACACCTACCTGCGCTACCCGCACCTGCACCAGGACCTCGTGACGTTCGTGGCGGCCGACGACGTGTGGATCGCCCCGGTCGAGGGCGGGCGCGCCTGGCGCCTCACGCACGACTCGGTGCCTGCCAGCCACGCCCGCTTCTCCCCCGACGGCGAGCACGTCGCGTTCGTGTCCGTCCGTGACGGGCACCCCGAGGCCTACGTCGTGCCGGTCACGGAGGGCGGGGCTCCGCAGCGGCTCACCTGGTGGGGCGCCAAGAACACCCGCGTCCTCGGCTGGGACGGCCCCGACCGCGTGCTCGTCGCCTCGCACGCCGGCCAGCCCAACCTGCGTCATCTGGTCGTCCGCTCGGTCGGGCTCGACGGCACGGCCCGCACCCCTCCCTACGGCCCGGCCTGGGGCGTCGCCGTGCGCGAGGACGGCACGGTCGCGCTCGCGACGCCGGGCAGCCGGGTGCCGGCGCACTGGAAGCGCTACCGGGGCGGCACCGCCCCGCGCCTGTGGGTCGGCCGTCCCGAGGGCGCGGACCCGCGCGCCTGGGAGCGGGTGCTCCGCGAGGACACCGCCGGCATCGTCGACCCGATGTGGGTGGGCGGCCGCCTCGTCGTCGTCTCGGACCGGGCCGCCGTCCTCCCCGGCACGGCCGAGGAGGCCGACCGGCAGGCGAACCTCTGGGCATTCCCCGCCGGCGACGTGGGCCCGGGCAGCGTGCCCGAGCAGGTCACGGACCAGGGCCCCGACCGGGGCTACGTCCGTGACGCGACCACCGACGGCACGCGGGTGGTCTGGCACAGCCGGGGCAGGCTCTGGGTGCTCGACTCCCTCGACGCCGACCCCCGCGAGGTGCGGGTCAGCCTGCCGGGCGCCGCACCCACGCCGTGGACCCTCGACCCCACCGACCAGCTGGGCGCGCTGCGGCCCGACCACGGCGGCGACGCCAGCCTGCTCGCCTGGCACGGGGCGGTCTACTGGCTGGCCCACCGCGAGGGCCCCGCGCGGGCGCTCGTCGCCGACGACGCGGTGCGCGCGCGCGAGCCGCACCTGCTCGGGCGCACCGGGCGTGCCGTGCTCGTCACCGACGCCGAGGGCGAGGACCGCCTGGAGGTGCACGACCTCGAGGGACGCGCCGGCGAGGAGCCGCGGGTCGTGGCGGCCGGCCGGCTCGGCCGGGTCCTGCACGTGGCCCCCGACCCCACGGGCGAGCGGGTCGCCACGGTCTCCCACGACGGAGCAGTGCGCCTGGTCGACCTCACCGGTGGAGAGGAGGGTGACGCCGACGGCGGCGTGCGCGAGGTGGGCCGCTCGGACCAGGGCGAGGCGCTCTCGCCGTCCTTCTCCCCCGACGGTCGCTACCTGCTGTGGTCGCAGCCGACGACGGGCGAGGCCGAGCTGCACCAGCTGCTCGTGCTCGACACCCGGGACGCCTCGGCGACGCCGCAGGCGTTGACCTCCGGCACCTTCCACGACCACGACCCGGCCTTCACCCGCGACGGCCGGCACGTCGTCTTCCTCTCCGAGCGCACCTTCGACCCCGACTACGACGCGCACGAGTTCGCGTTGTCCTTCTCCGGCTCGACCCGGCCCTGGCTCATCCCACTGGCCGCCGACCAGGCGCCGCCCTTCGGCCCCACGGCCCAGGGCTGGCGGCTGAGCGACGCCACCTCTGCCGGCAGGGACGGCGGCAAGGACGGGGCCAAGGACCACCAGGGCGGCGACCAGGACGGGGACGACGCCGAGGAGGCGCCGCCCGCCTCCCCCGACCTCGACGCGGCCGGGGCCGAGCAGCGTGTCGTCCCCTTCCCCGTCCCCAGCGGGCGCTACCGCGACCTGCGCGTCGTCAAGGACGGCGTCGTCTGGGTCCACGAGGCCGGGGAGACCGGCGTGCTCGGCAGCCGGCGCGCCGGGGTCAGCGGTGAGCCCGGGTGCGACACGGTCGAGCTGTGGTCCTTCGCCCGTCGCGTCGTCGAGGTCGTCGTCGACAAGGTCGAGGAGGTGGAGGTGTCCGGCGACGGCGAGCGCCTCGTCGTCCGCCACCAGGACGTCGTCACCGTCACGCCGGCCGACCGCAAGCCGGAGGAGGACGACCCGGCCGTGGTCAAGGTCGACCTCGAGCGTCTGCGCCGGGAGGTGCGCCCGCGCGAGCTGTGGCGCCAGATGTTCGAGGAGAACGGCCGGCTCATGCGCGACCACTTCTGGCGCGCGGACATGGACGGCGTCGACTGGGACGGCGTGCTCACGCGGTGGCGGCCCGTCGTCGAGGCGGTCGCCACCCACGACGACCTCGTGGACCTGCTCTGGGAGACGGTCGGCGAGCTCAACACCTCCCACGCCTACATCACCCCGCCGGAGGCCTCGGGTGACCACGCGGAGGACCGGCGGCTGGGCCTGCTCGGCGCCGACCTGAGCCGGACCGAGGAGGGGTGGCGCATCGACCGGATCCTGCCCGGGGAGTCCAGCGAGCCCGAGGCCCGCTCCCCCCTCCAGGCGGCCGGCGTCGGGGCCGAGCCCGGTGACCTCGTCGTCGCGGTGGACGGGGCACCGGTCGACCCGACCCACGGGCCGGCGACGCGGCTCATGGGCGCCGCCGCCAAGCCGGTCGAGCTCACGCTGCGCCGGGAGGGCGTCGACCGGCGCGTCGTCGTCGTGCCGCTCGCCGACGAGGAGGTGCTGCGCTACCAGGGCTGGGTCCGCTCGCGCAGGGACTACGTGCGCGAGCGCTCCGGCGGCCGCCTGGGCTACGTCCACGTGCCGGACATGACGAGCTACGGCTGGGCCCAGCTGCACCGGGACCTGCGGCGCGCGAGCGAGCGCGAGGGCCTGGTCGTCGACGTCCGCTACAACCGTGGCGGCCACACGAGCCAGCTCGTGCTCTCGCGCCTGCTGGCCCGCGTCGTCGGCTGGTCGACCGGGCGGCACTTCGCCTCGGCCGGCCGCTACCCCTCCATCGCCCCGCGCGGCCCGGTCGTGCTGGTCGCGAACGAGAACTCCGGCTCCGACGGCGACATCGTCAACGCCGCCGGGCAGGCGATGGGCATCGGCCCGGTCGTCGGGATGCGGACCTGGGGCGGGGTGGTCGGCATCGACGGACGCTTCGACCTCGTCGACGGCACCGCGGTGACCCAGCCGCGCTACGCCTTCTGGCTGCAGGGCAAGGACTGGGGCGTGGAGAACCACGGCGTCGACCCCGACATCGAGGTCGAGCACAGCCCGGCCGACTTCTTCGGCGAGGACGACCCTCAGCTCGACCGGGCCATGGCCGAGGCGGTGCGGCTGCTCCAGGAGCGTCCCGCCGCGACCGCGCCCGACGTGCCCGCCCCGCGGACGGGGCGGTGACGGCGGCCGACGGGGCGGCTCGGGCG
>JASKZT010000393.1 GCA_030145965.1 Ornithinimicrobium sp. | reverse complement strand
GCGGGCCTGGTCTTCCTCCCCGCCGACGGCACCCACGGCCAGGTCCAGGCCGACGTCGAGCGGATCGCCGCGGAGTCGGGCCTGCGGGTCCTCGGCTGGCGCGACGTGCCCGTCGAGAGCGGCATGATCGGCCCCACCGCCCTGTCGGTCATGCCGGTCGTCCGCCAGCTGGTCGTCACCGGCGACGGCCCGGCCGCGGAGGAGACCGGCCTCGAGCTCGAGCGCAGGGTGTGGCTGTGCCGCAAGCGCGTGGAGCGGCGCACGCCCGCCTACCCCGTCTCCCTGTCCACCCGCACGATCACCTACAAGGGGATGCTCACCACCGACCAGCTCCCCCTCTGCTTCCCCGACCTGCGGGACGAGCGCTTCGCCAGCGCCGTCGCCGTGGTGCACTCCCGCTTCTCCACCAACACCTTCCCGTCCTGGCCGCTGGCCCACCCCTACCGGGTGGTGGCGCACAACGGCGAGATCAACACGGTCAAGGGCAACCGCAACTGGATGGACGCCCGGCAGTCGCGGCTGGAGAGCGACCTCTTCCCCGGGCCCCTCGGCGACGTCCTGCCGGTGTGCACCCCGCACGCGAGCGACTCGGCGACCTTCGACGAGGTGCTGGAGCTGCTCCACCTCGGCGGCCGCTCGCTGCCGCACGCCGTCCTCATGATGATCCCCGAGGCGTGGGAGAACCACGCGACGATGGACCCCTCGGTGCGCGCGTTCTACGAGTACCACTCGATGCTCATGGAGCCGTGGGACGGCCCGGCCAACCTCGTCTTCACCGACGGCACGGTCGTGGGCTCGGTCCTGGACCGCAACGGCCTGCGTCCCTCCCGCTACTGGGTCACCGACGAGGGGATGGTCGTCCTCGGCTCGGAGACGGGCCTCCTGCCCGTGCCGGACGCGAGGGTGGTCCGCAAGGGGCGCGTGAAGCCGGGCCGGATGTTCCTCGTCGACCTGGAGCGCGGCGAGATCGTCGACGACGACCAGCTCAAGCGCGACCTGGCCGCGCGTCACCCCTACCGGGAGTGGCTGGACGCCAACCTCGTCCGCCTGGAGACCCTGCCCGAGCAGGTGCACGTCCGGCACACCCACGCGTCCGTGGCGCGGCGCCAGCAGATCTTCGGCTACACCGAGGAGGAGCTGCGCATCCTCCTCGCGCCGATGGCCCAGACCGGGGGCGAGCCCCTCGGGGCGATGGGCACCGACACGCCGATCGCCGCGATCTCCGACCGCCCGCGGCTGCTCTTCGACTACTTCGTCGAGGCCTTCGCCCAGGTGACCAACCCTCCCCTGGACGCCATCCGGGAGGAGATCGTCACCTCCCTCGCCGGCTCGACGGGCCCGCAGCCCAACCTCCTGGAGGAGTCGCCGGCGCACGCCCGTCAGGTCGTCCTCGACTTCCCGGTCATCGACAACGACCAGCTGGCCAAGCTGCGGCGCCTCAACATCGAGGGCCACCAGGACCTGGGGTCGGTGGTCGTGCGCGGCCTCTACCGGGTCGACGGCGGCGCGCCCGCCCTGCAGGAGCGCCTGGAGGAGATCTGCGCCGAGGTCGACGCCGCCGTCGCGGAGGGCGCGTTCTTCGTCGTGCTGTCCGACCGGCACGCGGACCGCGAGCTCGCGCCGATCCCCTCGCTGCTGCTGACCAGCGCCGTCCATCACCACCTCGTGCGCAACAACACCCGGACCCGGGTCGGGCTGCTCGTCGAGGCCGGCGACGTCCGCGAGGTGCACCATGTCGCCACCCTGGTCGCCTACGGAGCGGGGGCGGTCAACCCCTACCTCGCCATGGAGACGGTGGAGAACCTGTGCACCGCCGGCCAGCAGCTCGACGGCCTGGACCCCGACGTGGCCATCCGCAACCTCATCAAGGCGCTGGGCAAGGGGGTGCTCAAGGTCATGTCCAAGATGGGCATCTCCACGATCGCCTCCTACCGCGGCGCCCAGACGTTCGAGGCCGTGGGCCTGGCGCGGGAGGTGGTCGACCGCTGGTTCGCCGGGACGACGAGCCAGATCGACGGCGTCGACCTGGACGTCCTGGCCCAGGAGGTCGCGCTGCGCCACGCCACCGCCTACCCCCTGTCGGGGATCAGCCCCTACCACCGCACCCTCGAGGTCGGCGGCGAGTACCAGTGGCGCCGCGAGGGACCCCCGCACCTCTTCAGCCCGGAGGCGGTCTTCCGGCTCCAGCACTCCACGCGCGAGCAGCGCTACGACGTCTTCGAGCAGTACACGCGGCTCGTCGACGACCAGTCGGAGCGGCTCATGACGCTGCGCGGGCTCTTCGGCCTCCGTCCGGACCGCGAGCCGGTGCCGCTGGAGGAGGTCCAGCCGGTGAGCGAGATCGTGCGCCGGTTCGCGACCGGCGCGATGTCCTACGGCTCGATCTCGCAGGAGGCGCACGAGACGCTCGCCATCGCGATGAACCGGCTGGGCGGCAGGTCCAACACCGGTGAGGGCGGCGAGGACGTCGAGCGGCTGCTCGACCCCGAGCGCCGCTCGGCGGTCAAGCAGGTGGCCTCGGGCCG
>JASKZT010000380.1 GCA_030145965.1 Ornithinimicrobium sp. | reverse complement strand
GACCTGGAGGCCGTGCCGCTCCTGGCGCTCGCGGGGCGGCAGGCCCAGCTGCTCGTCCTCGCCGACTGCTGGTGCGGCTCGACCTTCGAGGTGGCCGAGCGCCTGCCCCGGTGGCGCGAGGCCCTCCCCCACCTCGGGGTCCAGCTCGTGCACACCGAGCGGCCGTGGGACGAGGAGCGCCTCGCCCGGCTGCCCGGTGTGTGGTGGGACCCGGGCGGCGTCGTCCACGCCGACCTGCGGGCGGGCACGAGCCCGGCCGCCGTGCTGCTCGGCGCCGACGGCCTGCTCGCCGGAGGCCCCGTCGACGGGCTGGACGCCGTCGAGGAGCTCGTCGCCGCCATCGCGGCCGAGCTCGCCGGGGCACCGGCGCCGGGCGACCAGCCGGTCGCCTGAGCCGACGGCCGCGCCGCCGTCGCTCCGGCCCGGCCCGCCTCGGCCCGGCCCCGCCTCAGGCCTGGAGGGCCAGCCGCTCGCTCACGACGGCGGCGAGGCGCTCGGCATACCCCTGCGCGCGTTCCTCGGTGTCGGCCTCGACCATGACGCGCACGAGCGGCTCCGTGCCGGACTTGCGCAGCAGCACCCGGCCCTGGGAGCCGAGCTCGGCGCCGATGGCGGCGACGTCGGCCTGCACGGCCTCGTCGGTCTCCACGCGGTTCTTGTCGACGCCGCGGACGTTGACGAGCACCTGGGGCAGGCGGGTCATCACGCCGGCCAGGTCGTGGAGCGGGGTCCCGGAGGAGACGACGCGCTGGGCCAGCGCGAGCGCGGTGAGCACACCGTCGCCGGTCGTTCCGTGCTCGAGCATGATGACGTGGCCGGACTGCTCGCCGCCCAGGGAGTAGCCCTTGGCGCGCATCTCCTCCAGCACGTAGCGGTCGCCGACCGCGGTCTGCACCACGTGCACGCCCTGGGCCTCCATCGCCTGCATGAGGCCGAGGTTGCTCATGACCGTCGCGACGAGGGTGTCGTGCGCGAGCCGGCCCTGGTCGCGCATCGACAGCGCGAGGATCGCCATGATCTGGTCGCCGTCGACCTGCTGCCCGTGGGCGTCGACGGCCAGGCAGCGGTCGGCGTCGCCGTCGAAGGCGACGCCCATGTCGGCGCCGCGCAGCCGCACGGCCTCCTGCAGCTGACCCAGGTGGGTGGAGCCGTAGCCGTCGTTGATGTTGAGGCCGTCGGGCTCGCCGCCGATGACGTCGACCGTCGCCCCGGCCCGGCGGAAGACCTCGGGGCCGACGCCGGACGCGGCCCCGTGCGCCGCGTCGATGACGACGCGCAGGCCGTCGAGGCGGCCCGGGACGGCCTGGAGCAGGTGCTCGATGTAGAACTCGGCGCCGCGCGGGAAGGGGCGGATGCGGCCGACGGCGGCCCCGGTCGGGCGCTCCCAGTGGGCACCGACGCGGCCGACGATCCGGTCCTCGATCTCGTCGGCGAGCTTGTGGCCGCCCCGGGCGAAGAACTTCAGCCCGTTGTCCGGCATGGCGTTGTGCGAGGCGGAGAGCATGGCGCCCATCTCGGCGTTCATCCGCTGGGTGAGGTAGGCGATCGCGGGGGTGGGCAGCACCCCGGCGTCGAGCACGTCGACCCCCGCCGACGCGAGCCCGGCCATGACGGCCATCGACAGGAACTCTCCCGACGAGCGGGGGTCGCGACCCACGACCGCGGTCGCCCGGTGCCCGCCGAAGGGGCCCTGGCCGCCGAGCTCGTGCGCCACCGCGACGGACAGGTCCAGGGCCAGCTCGGCCGTGATGTCCTTGTTGGCCAGTCCCCGCACCCCGTCGGTCCCGAACAGTCGTGCCATGTGGTGCCCTCGTTCCCTTCACGCGTCGCGGCCCGGCAGGTGGGCCTCACCGAGTATGACGCACGCGCGGGCCCTCTCCCGCACCCCGCGACGTCAAGACGTCCCCATGAAAGGGTCAGGAACCGGTCAACGTCGGGTACAGGTTGCACAGGAGGTCTCGCCTTCGGGGGTCCTCCTGGTCGAGCCTGTCGACAGACGTCGCGACGACGCGGCGTCCTGACACGAAGGGGAGCACACCGATGCACCTGAGCCGCCGTAGGACCCTCGCCGCGGTCACCGCCCTGACCCTCACCCTGGGGCTCGCCGCCCCGGGCCCTGCCTCCGCGGCCGACCGTCCCGCCGCGCCGGCACCGCTGGTCGAGGCCCAGGACGCGGTCGAGGGCGCCTACATCGTCGTGCTGGAGACCCCGGCCGCCGCCAAGGGCGGCCCGTCCGCCGCGGCGTCCGCCCGCGCGCACGAGGCCGTCCGGGCCGCGACCGAGCGCCAGGTGGCCAAGGCGCGCTCCAGGGGCGTCCCCGTCGACCGCGCCTACCCCGCCCTCGGCGGCTACGCGGCGCGCCTGACGCCCTCGCAGCTCGCGCAGGTCCGCGCCGACCCGGCGGTCGCCTACGTCGAGCAGGACGCCGTCGTCTCCCTCGACGCCACGCAGACCAACCCGACCTGGGGCCTGGACCGCGTCGACCAGCGCACCCTGCCCCTGAGCCGCAGCTACACCTACGACGCCACCGGGCAGGGCGTGCGCTCCTACGTCGTCGACACCGGCGTGCGCACCTCGCACACCGAGTTCTCCGGCCGCACCGCGGGGGGCTGGACGGCGATCAACGACGGCCGCGGCACCGACGACTGCAACGGCCACGGCACCCACGTCGCCGGCACCGTCGGCGGGACGACCTACGGCGTCGCCAAGGGCACGACCCTCGTGCCGGTCCGGGTCCTGGGCTGCGACGGTCGCGGGGCGACCTCGGGGATCATCGCCGGCATGGACTGGGTGGCCACCAACGCGCCGCGCCCCTCGGTCGTCAACATGAGCCTCGGCGGGGGCGCCTCGACGAGCCTCGACGCCGCCGTCGACCGCCTCGTCGCGCGCGGCATCCCGGTCGTCGTGGCCGCCGGCAACGAGAACCAGAACGCCTGCAACGTCTCCCCCGCCCGTGCGGCCGCCGCCATCACCGTCGGCTCCACCACGAGCACGGACGCCCGGTCCAGCTTCTCCAACTGGGGCAGCTGCCTGGACATCTTCGCACCGGGCAGCTCCATCACCTCGGCCTGGCACACCTCGACGGGTGCGACGAACACGATCAACGGCACCTCGATGGCCTCCCCGCACGTCGCGGGCGCCGTCGCGCTCTACCTGCAGCGCAACCCCTCCGCCTCCCCGGCCCAGGTGGCCTCGGCGGTGACGAACGGCGCGACGACCGGCCGCGTCACGAGCCCCGGCACGGGCTCGCCCAACCGCCTGCTCCACACCCCGGCGCTCACCGGCGGCGGCACCACCCCGACCGACCCGCCGCCCGTGAGCCAGAGCATCACCAACGGTGGCTTCGAGAGCGGCGCCACCGGGTGGAGCGGGGACACCAGCACGATCGGCACGACCGGGTACGCCGCGCGCAGCGGCTCGGCCAAGGCCTGGCTCGTGGGCTACGGCAGCGCCCGGACCGAGTTCCTCACCCAGCAGGTCACCGTCCCCTCCTCGGGCGCGACCCTGGACTTCTGGCTGCGCGTCGTGACCGCCGAGACCACGACCTCGCAGGCCTACGACCGGATGCAGGTGCAGGTGGTCCGCAACGGCGCGACGACCGTGCTGGGGACCTGGTCCAACCTGCACGCCTCGAGCGGTTACGTCCAGCGCAGCGTCAGCCTGTCCTCGTTCGCCGGGCAGACCGTGACCCTGCGCTTCGTCGCGA
>JASKZT010000379.1 GCA_030145965.1 Ornithinimicrobium sp. | reverse complement strand
CGTCAGAATGATGTCATCATGACGTCATGAACCTCGAGCCGTACCTCTCCTCGGTCCTCGCGGACCTCGACCGGGCCACCGCCCTGGCCGACGACCCGACGCGTCAGGTGGTCGCCCGGGTGGCCACCGCCGTCGAGCCGGCCCTGCGGCTGGCCCTGGTCCACGCCCTCTCCGACGCGGCCGCCGCGGTCACCAGCGAGCTGGACGAGGCCGCCGTGGTCGTGCGGATGGAGGGTCGCGACCCCGTCCTCTCGGTCCACCGCACCGAGTCGGCCCCGCCCGTGCCGCCCGCGCCCCCGGCCCCGCCGTCCGCGCCCGAGCCGCCGGCCGAGGTCGAGGACGGCGAGACCGCCCGGGTCACGGTGCGGCTGCCCCAGTCGCTCAAGGCCCAGCTCGACCGAGCGGCCCTGGAGGCCGACCAGTCGCTCAACACCTGGATCGTGCAGGCCCTGCGCCGCGCGACCGGGCCCGCCACCCCGGGGGCCACGACCTCGACCCACCACACCGCCCGCCGCGTCACCGGCTGGGCCTGACCGGAGGAACCACCCATGGACCAGACGACCGCCACCACGCTCTCCCGCACCTTCGAGGACGACGCCGACATCTCCCTCCTGCTCACCAACGCGCGCGGTGACGTGGACGTCCGCACCGACGCCGCCCCCGGCACGGCCACCGTCGAGCTGCGCGCCGACCGCGAGGTCGACCTCGGCCCCGTCGAGCTGTCCTGCCGCGACGGGCGGGTCACCGTGGACGTCCCCGCGCTCCAGAGCCCGGACGGCTCCCGGGGCCTCTCGCTCAGCCTGGGTCCCCTCACCCTCACCACGGGGGACACCGTGAGCGTCGACGTCGTCGTCCACGTGCCCCACGGCGCCGACGTCGAGGCCCGGACCAAGGTCGGCGACATCTCCGTCGGCGGGACGACCGGCACCACTCGGCTGGCCACGGGCAGCGGCGACCTGCGGGTGCAGGCCAGCGGCGCGCTGCGGGCCAGCAGCGGATCGGGCGACATCTCCGTCCGCGCGTGCCGGGAGGGCTCGGTCACCACCGGCTCCGGGGACGTCCGCCTCGAGGAGTGCACCGGCCCCGGCGACCTCGAGCTGCGCAGCGGCAGCGGCGACGTCGAGGTGCTCTCCCGCGCCGCCCAGACCTCGGTGGCCACCGGCTCCGGCGACATCGCCCTCGACCTGCGCACCGGCACCGCCACCCTGCGCACGGGCACCGGCGACGTGACCGTCCGCGTGCCGAGGCAGACCCCGGTCTGGCTGGACCTGCACACCGGGCTCGGGGACGTCGCGCGGCGCGTCGACCCCGTCGGCCCGCCCGCCGAGGGCCAGGAGCACCTGTCCGTCAGCGTCCGCAGCGGGACCGGCGACATCCTCGTCAGCCACTGAGACGACCACCACCCCACCCACCACCACCCCACCCACCACCCGACCCACCAGCACCACGTCCGACCAGGAGGACGCCATGGACCACCTCATGCACGAGCTCGTCGGGCGCAGCATCGCCCGGGAGCGGGAGCGCGACCTCGCCCTGAGCCTGCGGGCCCGCGAGACCCGGCCCGCGCGCGGCGGACGCCACCGGCACCCCGGCCCGGGAGCCACCCACCGGCCGCGACCGACCGTCGTCGCCCACGCCTGAGGGCGCGGGTCGAGGGCTGCGGACGCGCCCTCGCGGTGCGGCACCCTCCCTCCGTCAGCCGGACTGGCTAGGGTGGCGACGATGCTGACCGAGCTCCCCCTCCTCGTCGAGGTCGCGCTGAAGGCCGCCGTGGTCCTCGCGGCCTTCCTCGTGCTGCCCCTGGCGCTGGGTCAGCTCGAGCACAAGCTCATGGGGCACATGCAGGGGCGGCTGGGGCCGATGGAGGCCGGACCGCACGGGATCCTGCAGCTGGTCGCCGACGGGATCAAGTTCGCGCAGAAGGAGGACGTGACGCCCGCCGCGGCCGACCGCCACGTCTTCCGGCTCGCGCCGGCCGTCGCGCTCGTCCCCTACCTCGTCGCCCTCGCCGCGATCCCGTTCTCCGCCGCGTGGGTCGCCGCCGACGTGCCCGCCTCGCTCCTGCTCGTCCTCGCGGTGACCAGCGTGGGGGTCGTCGGCACGCTCATGGCCGGCTGGGGCAGCGGCAACAAGTACTCCCTCATCGGAGGGATGCGAGCCGGGGCCCAGCTCGTCTCCTACGAGCTCCCGCTCGTGCTCGCCGCCGCCTCGGTCGCGATGGCGGCGGGCACCCTGTCGCTGACCGGCATCGTCGAGGCCTGGTCGTGGTGGTGGATGCTCTGGCAGGCGCCCGCCGCCGTGGTCTTCCTCGCCGCCAGCGTCGCCGAGCTGCAGCGCACCCCCTTCGACGCGCCGATCGCCGACGCCGAGGTCGTCTTCGGCCCGTTGACGGAGTACACCGGCCTGCGGTTCGCCTTCTTCCTCCTCGCCGAGTATGCCGGCATGGTCGTCATGGCCCTGCTCTTCACCGTCCTCTTCCTCGGCGGCTGGCGCGGCCCGTGGGGCGACGTCGGGGCGGTCGGCGCGGTGTGGACCCTGCTCAAGGCCACCGCGGTGGCCTCCCTCTTCCTGTGGTTCCGCGTAGCCTGGCCCCGTGTCCGCGAGGACCAGCTGCAGAGGTTCGCCTGGCTTGGCCTGCTGCCCCTCGCGCTCGCCCAGCTGGCGATCACCGGTGTCGGAGTGGTGGTGATGTCATGAAAGGCCTGATCAAGGGGCTGCGCACGACGGCCGGGGTGCTGGCCCGCGCCCCGCACACGCAGCAGTACCCCCACGTGGAGCCGGAGCTGCCGGACCGCTCGCGGGGGGTCATCGCGCTGCTGGAGGAGAACTGCACCTCCTGCATGCTCTGCGCCCGCGAGTGCCCCGACTGGTGCATCACCATCGACTCGCACAAGGAGACCGTCCCGGCGGAGACCGAGGGCGGGCGGGACCGGCAGAAGAACGTGCTGGACCGCTTCGACATCGACTTCTCGCTGTGCATGTACTGCGGCATCTGCGTCGAGGTCTGCCC
>JASKZT010000374.1 GCA_030145965.1 Ornithinimicrobium sp. | reverse complement strand
AAAAAAACAAACTATGGCATCATAAATCTGACACGCTGTTGAGTTCTCAAGGATCGGACGCACACCGTCGAGCTCCCACCTTGTCGGTGGCTTCCCGCCCGGGGCAACCTCTCCAGCCTATCTCATCCGCGCCCCGCTGTCCACATCCGTGCTCCGGATCGGGGTGGGGGGTTGGTGCGAGATGGTGCTGGGCCTCTCTCCGCTTCCGCGGGGTGGCGAAGAAGAACTATACGCACCTGACGCCGCGAGGACCAAATCGGGCTCGGCCGAGGACGTCGACGCAGGTCAGGGGCCTGCGGTGGCCGGCCCGGCCGGCCCCGGCCGCGGGCTCAGGCGACCGTGACGCCGATCTGCCCGACGATGTCGCCGCCCTCCATCCGCTCGAGCGCCTCGCGGGTGCGGGCCAGCGGGTAGGTCGAGTCGACCTGGGGCCTCAGCGTCGTCGAGCTGACGAACCGGCACAAGGACGTGAGCTCGTCGTGGGTCCCCATGGTGGACCCGGCCACGCGCAGCTGGCGGAAGAAGATCTTGGTCAGCTCGGCCCGGGGCGGGGCGTCCCCCGTCGTGGCCCCGCAGATGACGACCGTGCCGCCGGGGCGCAGCGAGCCCACGGAGTGCGACCAGGTGGCGGCCCCGACGCTCTCGAGCACAGCGTCCACCCGGCGGGGCAGACGGGCACCCGGCTCGAAGGCCTGCTCGGCGCCGAGCTCGAGGGCGCGGGCACGCTTGGCCTCGCTGCGGCTGGTCACCCACACGGTCAGCCCGGCGGCCGCACCGAGCTGCACGAGGGCGGTGGCCACACCCCCGCCGGCCCCCTGCACCAGCACGGTGTCACCCGGACGCACGTCGGCGTTGCGGAAGAGCATGCGGTAGGCCGTGAGCCAGCTCGTCGACAGCGCGGCACCCTCCACGGCGCTCAGGTGGTCCGGCTTGGGGACCCAGTGGCCCTCGGGGACGGCCACGAGCTCGGCGAGGGTTCCCTGGTGCAGCTCAGACAGCAGGCTCCGGCGCGGGTCGAGGGTGATGTCGCCGCTCCAGCCGGGGGTGCCGGCGACCACGGGCAGGACCACGACCTCGCCCTGCTCCGGGTGGCGGACGACGGCGTCGCATCCCAGGGTCATCGGCAGCCGCTCCTCGGGCAGGCCCACGCCGCGCAGCGACCACAGGTCGTGGTGGTTCAGGCCGGCCGCGACGACGGGCAGCACCGCCCACCCCGTCCGACCCTCGGGCTCCGGCCGCTCCCCCACGACCAGGCCCTCCAGCGGTGCGTCTGGGCGGAGGGCGGCGGCGTAGGCGGCGAGCATGCCGCCCAACCTAGCCCGCGGCCCTGCGCGCCCGCAGGTCACGCACCGGCCCGTTCACCCGCGCAGGTCACGCACCGGCCGGCTCACCCCCGCAGGTCGCGCACCGACCGGCTCTCGCGGTCGCGGGCGGCGAGCCGCTCCTCCCCCTCGGGGTAGACGATCTCCTCCAGGCACAGCCCGTGCGCCGGCATGACCTGGACCGCGGGGTCGCGGCGGCCGGCGGCCCGGAGCTCCACCGGCCAGCCGGGTCCGCGCCGCCCCTCCCCGACCGGGACCACGGATCCCACGAGCGCGCGCACCATGCTGTGGCAGAAGGCGTCGGCCTCCACGGTGCCGACCAGCACCCCGGTCTCCTCACGCCGCCACCCGAAGGCCAGCAGCGTGCGCACCGTCGTCGCACCCTCGCGCGGCCGGCAGAAGGCGGCGAAGTCGTGCAGGCCGGTGAGGCCGGCACCGGCGGCGTCCATCGCCGCCTCGTCCAGCGGGTGGCGCCAGACCACGGTGTCGCGCCGGCGCAGCGGGTCGAGCAGGTGCGGCCGGTCGCAGACCCGGTAGGTGTAGCGGCGGCGCAGGGCGGAGAACCGCGCGTCGAAGGCGTCGGGGACCGCGGCCGCCGCCCGCACGACGACGTCACCGGGCAGCACCCCCCGCAGCCGCGACACCAGCGCCTCCCCCGGTCCCCGGGACGAGCGCCCGGGCACCGCGGTCCAGACGTCCTCGGCGACGTCGAGGTGGCAGACGGACCCCCGCGCGTGCACCCCGGCGTCGGTGCGACCACCCACCGTCAGGCGGGGCGGGTCCGTGCGGAGCACGGTGCCCAGGGCCGCGGACAGGGTCTCCTCGACCGTGCGCAGCCCGGGCTGACGCGCCCAGCCGGAGAAGTCGGTCCCGTCGTAGGCGAGGTCCATCCTGATGCGCACGCGACCATCCTGCCCTGCCGGCACGGGCGCGGACGACAAGGCCGCCCACCCCCCGGAGGGGATGGGCGGCCTCGTGCCTGCTGGCGTCAGGGAACGCGACGGCTCACGTCGAGCTGTCGTCGCCCTCGGCCGGCTGCTCGGCGTCGTCGGCACCGCCGGAGACCATCGCGGCCTCGGTGGTGTCGTCGGCCGGCTCGTTGTCGGCGACCTCGGTGAGCTCGCCGTCGGCGGCCACCTCGGCCCCCTGCTCGGCTGCGCCGTCGGCGGCCTCCACCTCCGCCTGGGCCTGGTCGACCTCGGCGGCGTCGGTGGTGGTGGGCTCCTGCGCCTCGAGCTCGGCGTCGCTGATCGCGGCGGCCTCGGCGGCCGTGCGGTCCTTGGCCGAGCGCTTGGTCGCGCCCTCGGCCTGGGTGACGACGGCCTTCTTGGCGACGGCCTCGCGAACCAGCTCGATCACGGCCATGGGGGCGTTGTCGCCCTTGCGCGGCGCGATCTTGGTGATCCGGGTGTAGCCGCCCTCGCGCTCGGCCATGTCCGGCGCGATCTCGGTGAAGAGGCGGTGCACGACGCCCTTGTCCCGGACGGTCGCCAGGACGCGGCGGCGGTTGTGCAGGTCGCCGCGCTTGGCGAAGGTGACCAGGCGCTCGGCCAGCGGACGCAGGCGCTTGGCCTTGGCCTCGGTGGTCGTGATGCGGTCGTGCTCGAACAGGGCGGTCGCCAGGTTGGAGAGGATCAGGCGCTCGTGCGCCGGACCGCCGCCGAGGCGCGGGCCCTTCTTGGGGGTAGGCATTTAGATGACTCCTCGCGTGGTCTTAGATCTCAGTACTGCTCGTCCTCGACGAAGGCGGCATCGCCCTCGTCGTCGAAGGACGCGTCCTCGTAGCTCGCCGCGCCCTCGAACCCGGGCGGGCCGTCCTTGAGCGCAAGGTTCATCTCGGCCAGCTTGTCCTTGACCTCGTCGATGGACTTCGCGCCGAAGTTGCGGATGTCCAGCAGGTCCGCCTCGCTGCGCCCGACGAGCTCACCCACGGAGTGGATGCCCTCGCGCTTGAGGCAGTTGTAGGAGCGCACCGTCAGGTCCAGCTCCTCGATGGGGAGGGCCAGGTCCGAGGCGAGCGCACCGTCCGCGTTGGACGGGCCGATCTCGATGCCCTCGGCCTCGACGT
>JASKZT010000266.1 GCA_030145965.1 Ornithinimicrobium sp. | reverse complement strand
GGTGCCCCACGCCCGACCGGGCACGTCCGGTGGTGATCTAGGTTGGGCGGCATGACCACCGGTGCGCTCGTCCTGGCCGCGACCCCCATCGGCGACGCCCGCGACGCCAGCCCCCGGCTGGTCGAGGAGCTCGCCGAGGCGACCGTCGTCGCGGCGGAGGACACCCGACGGCTGCGTCGCCTGACCGACCGGCTCGGCGTCAGCGTCGGCGGGGAGGTCGTCAGCTATCACGAGCACAACGAGGCCTCCCGCACGCCCGAGCTCGTCGCCCGGGTGGCGAAGGGCGACCGCGTCCTCCTCGTCACCGACGCCGGCATGCCCTCGGTGTCCGACCCCGGGTACCGCCTCGTCGCGGCCTGCGTCGAGCAGGACCTCACGGTGACCTGCGTCCCGGGCCCCTCGGCGGTCCTCATGGCGCTGGCGGTGTCGGGCCTGCCGGTGGACCGCTTCTGCTTCGAGGGCTTCCTGCCGCGCAAGCAGGGGGAGCGCGCCCGCGTGCTCACCGCGCTGGTCGCCGAGCCCCGCACGATGGTCTTCTTCGAGGCGCCCCACCGCCTCGCCGCGACCCTCGCCGCGATGGCGGACGCCCTGGGCGCCGACCGCCCCGCCGCCGTCTGCCGCGAGCTGACCAAGACCTACGAGGAGGTCCGGCGAGGCGGCCTCGGCGAGCTGGCGACGTGGGCCGAGGACGGCGTCAAGGGCGAGATCACGGTGGTCGTGGCGGGGGTCGACCCGGCGGCCGGCCCCACCGTCAGCGTCGACGAGGTCGTCCCCGAGGTCCTCGGGCGGGTCGCCGCGGGCGAGCGGCTCAAGGACGTCTGCCGCGACGTCTCGGCCCGGTCCGGCCTCCCGGTCCGCGCCCTCTACGAGGCTGCCGTGGCGGCCCGCTGAGCCTGGCCCTCCCCACGGGCGGCCCCGATGGGGCACACTTGGCGGGCGCCTCACCGCGGAGGCGCCCAGAACGAGAGGCGAACGGTGCACATCAACTGGCGAGCGATCCTGGCCGGGCTCGTCGGCGGGCTGGTCGCGGCGCTCGTCGGCGGCTACGTGCTGACCACCGGGCTGGACGCCCCGCCCGACGCCTACACCACCTCCGGCATGCTCTGGGCCGGCGTCGGCACCCTCGTCGGCGGGGTCGCCGCCACGGCCGTGGGCTGGGTCCTCAACGGGCGCCGCGACGCCGGCCTGGGTGGGATCGCCGCGCTGACCGCGGTGCTCGGCGCCTTCGGGTCGACCTTCGCGTGGGCCTCCGTCATCGCCCCGCTCGCCGGCCTGTGGCAGCTGCTCGTCGGGACCGTCCTCATGCTCGGGCTGACCCTCATCGGCCTCGTCGCCGCCTGCGGCACCACCGCTGCCGTGCTCAAGCCGGCCTCGGTCCTGCGCGCGCACGAGCCGGTGCGCTGAGCGGCCGACGCCTCCCCGTCCTCGGGGTGGTTCACCCGCCCGCCGAGCACGCGGGGTGGTGGTGAGCGCCGGTCATTCGTAGCCCGCCTCACTCATGAGGCGGGCACGCTCCCTGCGCCGGACCCATCTGCGTCGCCAGAGCGCGAAGCCGGCCCAGAGCAGGATCAGGAGCAGGAAGATGACGAGCACCGGCAGGAAGATCGCGACGAGCGAGAGCGTCACCGACGCGCCGTCCTCGGCGGCGGAGACCACGGGCGTCCCCAGCCCGCCGGTGCCGGCGTTGACGAGAGGGCGGGTGACGGCCTTGCCGGTGTGCACGATCCCGGCGGTGACGATGCCCAGGATCACCCCGACCCACGGGTTGTCGGCCATGAGGGAGGACCCCTGCTCGAAGTCCTCCGCGGCGGTCGTGGCCGCGAAGATCAGACCACCCGTCGCCGGCCGCACGAAGGTCCCGACCGCGTCGTTGAGGTGGTCGACCAGCGCCACCTTGTCCAGGACGACCTCCGAGAGGAGCAGCACGGTCGCGATGCCGATCGCCCAGTCGGACTCGATCCAGGCGTACTGGTGCGGCAGCTCGATGACGCCGGTGAACCGCGCCACGAGCGCCACCAGGAGGAAGGGGATGTAGGCGTTCAGCCCGGCGGCGGCCGACAGCCCGGCCCCGGTGAGTGCAGCGAGCATGTCCTGCCTCGCCTTTCGTCTCGGCCCCCCGGCGGAGGGTGTCGCCCCATACAACCACGGGGTATGCCGCAGGTGTTCCGTCGTCCCCGCCTGGTGCGCCGCCTCCGGCCAGGGGCGAGGTCGGCCCCAACCTTTCGCCACCCTGCTCCGTTGACGGTGGAGCACAGGGCAGGATCGTCGACGAGGAGGGGCGGATGCGCAGGAGACAGGACGACGACGCGGCGTACGTCGAGTTCGTCGACGCCTCGCGGGCCACGCTGCTCGCCTACGCGTGGCTGCTGACGGCCGAGCCGCACGCCGCCGAGGACCTGGTCCAGGAGACGTTCGTCCGGGTGTACGTGCGGTGGGGCAAGGTGCGCGGCGGTCAACCGCTCGCCTACGCCCGCCGGGTCCTGTCCAACCTGCACACCGACCGCTGGCGGTCGCGCCGCCGCCAGGTGCTGCGCGACGAGGTGCCCGAGACGGCCTACACCTCGAACGCGATGACGACCGACCTGGTGCGCGCGCTGCAGCAGCTGTCGCCGCGGGAGCGCGAGTGCGTGGTGCTGCGCCACTACCTCGACCTGTCCGAGAAGGACACCGCCGCGACGCTGGGGGTCAGTGTGGGTGCGGTGAAGGGCTACACGTCCAAGGGGCTCGCCGGCCTGCGGCCGCTGCTGAGCACGAGCACGGAGGAGGAGCGCTATGTCTGAGCCCACGCTGAGCCAGCTGCTCGACCGGGCGGTCCACGAGGCACCGCACATGCACGTCTCCGGCGACGCGGTGCTCGCCGCCGGCAAGGGCCGCGTCCGCCGTCGTCGCGCCGTGGGGGCCGGCGGCGTCCTGGGCGCCGCCGCGATGGTCGGCGCCGTGTGGGGCGGGCTGGCCGGTGGCGACGGGTCGCTGCTCGGCACCACAGACATCCAACCGGCGACGACCGTGTGGGAGCAGGGTCAGACCGTGCACGGGACCCTGTTCGCCGGGTTGCAGACGATCGACGACGACCAGGTGGCGCACTCCTACGACGCGCAGCTGTCGCG
>JASKZT010000354.1 GCA_030145965.1 Ornithinimicrobium sp. | reverse complement strand
GGCAGGTTGTCCGAGCGGCCAATGGAAGCGGACTGTAAATCCGTCGGCGTATGCCTACGCAGGTTCGAATCCTGCACCTGCCACACACTGCGAGAAGGCCGGTCGGCTCCTGGGGAGCCGGCCGGCCTTCTTCGTCGTCGACGCCGGTGGTGCAACACCCGGGGTCGGGGGGACATAGTGAGGATGTCGGCGCCCCAGCAGGGGCGCCGCCGCCAATCTCACGGCAGGAGGACCCATGGCGCTACGCCTCGCGGGTGAGGAGGGCGCGGCCGTGGCCGGCGTCCCGGGGCGCGACGCCCCCTGGTTCGACGGCTTCTTCGCCCAGCACGCCACCTCGATCCACCGCTACTTCGTCCGGCGGGCGAACCACGCCGACGTCGAGGACCTGGCCGCGGAGGTCTTCGCCACCGCCTGGCGGCGGCGCGAGCGGATCCCGGACGGCTTCGAGCTGCCGTGGCTCTACAAGACGGCGTCGTTCGTCCTGGCCAACCACCGGCGCAAGCCGACCCTGACGCTCGTCTCGGACTACAGCCAGCAGGACGCGGGGCGGACCGCGCGCAGCGTCGACCCGGCCGACCTGGTCATGGAGGACGACGAGGTGCGGCGGGCCCTGGGCCGGCTCAGCGCCCGCGACCGCACCGTCCTCATGCTGCACGCCTGGGAGGGCCTGGACGGCGAGGGCCTGGCCCGCGCCCTCGGCCTGACCCGGGGCGGCGCGGCGGCCGCCCTCTCCCGGGCCCGTGCCCGCCTCCGCGAGGCCTGGGAGGAGGACCACTGAGGGGCTCCGCCCCCGGTCCCCCCCACCACAGACATCCCTGACACCACCTCGGACAAGGAGCACCATCATGGTCGACCACGACGACGAGGCCCTGCACCGGCTCCGGGCGAGCGACCCGGCCACGGGCTCGCACCCCGACCTGCACTCCCTGCGACAGCGGATCGCGCACAAGGCCCCGGCCAGCCAGGGCTCGGACCGCGCGACCCGGCTGCACGACGACGTCCTCCGGGGCTCGGGACCCCGGGCCCCCTGGGTCGCGGCGGCCGTCGTGGCCGCCCTGAGCTTCGGCGCCGGCGGCTACGCCCTCGGTGCGCAGCAGGACCCGGGCGGCGGCGGCGGCCAGCTCCTCGCCGGCCAGCCCGAGGGCGAGGACCCCCCGCCCGACCCCGCCGGGGCGACGAGCGGACCGGAGGGATGGATGGAGGCCGCGGCGTCGGGCGAGGCGATGGACGGGGCCATGGGCGGCGACATGGCGGCGGGCGGCGTCTCTGAGTCCTCGATGGCGGGCGAGGCCTACGACCCCGGCCCGGTCCGGCTCACCGCCGGCCCCGGCCTGCCCGCCGAGGGCGGCACCGGGGAGGTGCGGGCCCTCGTCTCGGACGAGGACCCTGACGCCTTCCTGGACGCCTGGTCCGAGCGGATCGGCTTCGAGGGCGTGCGGGCCGCCGAGCCGAAGGGCGCCGAGTCCTGGTTCTCCGGCGACGCGATCTACGACACCGAGGGCGGGCGCATGCTCTCCGTGCACGACGAAGGGGGTGGCCCGCTGGGCTTCAGCTACGAGGACATGTTCAAGAACCCGTGGTGCGCCGACAGCTACTCCGGGATGCCCGAGGACGAGCTGGAGCGCGTGCGGCAGGAGTGGTCCGAGGCCTTCGGCGCGGACGTGCCCTTCCCGGACAGCTCGCGCTGCGTCCCCCCCGCCGGCGAGGCGCCCAGCGACGAGCAGGCGCTCTCGGCCGCGGAGGACTTCCTCGCCACGACCGGTCTCGACCTGTCCGGCTACGACCTCCAGGTCGCCGAGTACCGCGACGAGACGACCTCCCTCGTCATGGTGGAGGGCTGGCCCACGGGCCAGTCGTACGGCCAGGTCATGGTCAACGCCCAGGTCGGGCCCGACGGCGTGGTCAGCGCCTACGGCACGGTCGGGGAGATGACCTCGCTCGGTGACTACCCGCTCATCTCGGCGGTCGAGGCCGTCGAGCGCTACGGGCAGCGCGAGTTCGGGATGGAGTACGGCATCACCCTCGCCGAGGACATGGCCGCCGGGATGACCGAGGCCACGACCCTCCCGGCGGAGCCGGGCTACGAGATGCCGGAGCCGGCGCCCGTGACCCCGGGCATGAAGATCCCGATGCTGCTCAAGGAGAAGACCGTCACCGGGGCCGAGCTGACGACCGGCACCATGTGGGCCAACGCCGGGGCGCCGCTGGAGGTGCCGACCTGGCGGCTCACGACCGAGGACGGCATGCACTACGCGGTGCTGGCGCTCGCCGACGAGGCGATCGACTGGCAGGGCTGGGGCGAGTAGGCGAGCCGCTCCGCCCGCACCCACCACGACGCCCCGGGCACCCGCCCGGGGCGTCGTCGCGTCGGCCGGGGTGGCAGCATGCGCCCATGACCGGCCACCCGCTCACCCGCCCGGCGGACCTGCCGCGCACGCCCGCCCTCGTGCTGCGGGGCCGGCGCTTCGACGCGTCGGCGCCGGCCGTCATGGCCATCGTCAACCGGACGAGCGACTCGTTCTGGGCCGGCGGGCGCCACCTGGCGCTCGAGGACGCGCTGGCGGCGCTGCACGTCGCCGTCGAGCAGGGTGCCGACCTCGTCGACGTCGGGGGCGTGCGGGCCGGCCAGGAGGGCGAGCACGTCTCGGCCGCCCAGGAGGTCGACCGCGTCGTGCCCTTCCTCGAGGCGGCGCGTCTCGCCCACCCCGACCTCGTGCTGTCGCTGGACACCTGGCGCAGCGAGGTGGCGCTGGCGGCCGGGGGCCTGGTCGACCTGGTCAACGACACGTGGGCGGGTCACGACCCCGAGCTGGTGCGCGTGGCCGCCCAGCTCGGTGCGGGGGTGGTGTGCTCGCACACCGGCGGGCTGCCGCCGCGGACCGACCCGGTCGACGTGCGCTACGCCGACGAGCAGGGCTCGGACGAGCTGGCCGTCGTCCGAGACGTGCTCGGGGTGCTGCGCGAGGGCGCGAGGGCGGCCCGGGAGGCCGGGGTGCCCGCCGAGCGGATCCTCGTCGACCCCACGCTGGACTTCGGCAAGACGACGCGGCACTCCCTCGTCACGCTGCGGCACACCGCCGACGTCGCCGCGCTCGGGTTCCCCGTCCTCCAGGCCGTCTCCCGCAAGGACTTCGTCGGGGAGACGCTGGGCCTGGAGGCCGACGACCGGCTGGAGGGCACGCTCGCGGCGACGGCCGTGGCGGCGTGGCTGGGGGCCACGGTGTTCAGGGCCCACGACGTGCGGGCGACGCGCCGGGTCGTGGACATGGTGGCCAGCATCCGCGGCGACCGGCCGCCGGCGCTGGCCGTGCGCGGCGAGCCCGCCCCTCAGTAGCGCTCGATGCCCGGCTGGTCGCGGTCGGCCAGGCGCTCGAGGCGGGCGATCCGCGTGGCCATCGGCGGGTGGGTAGCGAACATCGAGGGCCGGTCCTTGGAGCGGAAGGGGTTGGCGATCATCATGTGGCTGGCGTTGACGACCCCCGGTTCGGGAGCGAGCGGCGCGCGGGCGGTGCCCGCCTCGAGCTTGCGCAGGGCCGAGGCGAGGGCGAGCGGGTCGCCGGTCAGCGCCGCGCCGTCCTCGTCCGCGTCGTACTCGCGCGTGCGGCTGATCGCCAGCTGGATCACGGTGGCGGCGAAGGGGGCGAGCAGCGCCATCGCGATCATCGCGATCGGGTTGGCGCCGTTGCCGCGGTTGCCGCCGCCGAAGAAGAGCATCATCTGGGCGACCGAGGTGATGACGCCGGCGACGCCGGCCGCGACCGAGCTGGTGAGGATGTCGCGGTTGTAGACGTGCATGAGCTCGTGGCCCAGCACGCCGCGCAGCTCGCGCTCGTCGAGCAGGTGCAGGATGCCCTCGGTGCAGCAGACGGCGGCGTTGCGCGGGTTGCGGCCCGTCGCGAAGGCGTTCGGGGCCGCCGTCGGGCTGACGTAGAGCCGCGGCATCGGCTTGCCGGCCGAGGCGGCCAGCTCCTCGACGATGCGGTACATCGCCGGCTGCTGCTCGCGGGTCACCGGCTGGGCGCGCATGGCGCGGATGGC
>JASKZT010000353.1 GCA_030145965.1 Ornithinimicrobium sp. | reverse complement strand
CGGGTGATGACCTCCTCGGAGTAGGCGCCGTAGCGCAGCACCTTGCCCAGGCCCTCGTTGAGCGAGCAGTGGGAGACGGTGCCGTGGACCGGGTCACGCAGCTCGAAGACCCACATCGAGGGGGAGATGACGCCGGCCATCGGGCCCACCGCGCCGCGGCTGTGGCAGGGGGCCAGGGTGATGCCGTCGCCGGCCAGCTGCTCGACCGCCTCCTCCTCGGTGGCGGCGAGCCCCTCGAAGAGCATCGCCCCGACGAGCGCGCCGCGCATCGGGCCCGACGCCCGCTCCCAGGTCAGCGGCGGGCCGCTGTGGAGGAACTCCCCGGCGGCGAGGCCGAGCACCTCCGAGGCGGGGGCGATGCGGACCAGCTCGGCCTCGGCGGCGGTGATCCGCGCCAGGGCCTGCGCGTTGGCCTCGGCCCGGCGCGGGTCGGCGAGCACCCTGGCGAGAGCGTCCTCGGTGCCCTCCATGGGCGGCCGCCACTCGACGTCGGTCACCGGCACGGCCTGCTCGCGCAGGGCGTCGGCCAGCAGCTCGGCGCCGGCGGCGACGACGGAGGGCTCGCGGGTCAGCAGGCCGTGCAGCGGCTGCTCGGTCGTGCTCATCGGTCGGACCTCCCGGTCTCGTCGGAGGGCTGGCTGCCGGCGGCGGCGGTGCCACCGCCCGGCAGGAGGGCCACCGCGGCGCGGACGGCCCCGGCGTTGGAGGAGAAGACGGAGGCGCCGGCCTCGCGGAGCGCCTGCGCGGAGGGCTCGAGGCCCTGCGGGTCGCCGGAGGTGCCCACGAGGCTGACGACGACGGGCAGGACCCGGCCCTGCGCGGCGGCCGTCTCGCGGGCCTCCCGCACGGCGGCGGCGAGGGCGGGCGCCGGGTCGGGGTGGGAGCCGTGGCCGAGGACGAGGTCGAGCAGGAGCACCCCGCAGGTCGGGTCGGCGCCCTGCTCGCGGACCCGCTCGAGACGCAGCGACGGGTCGATCATCGGGTGCGCCCGCCCCTGGGTGAGCTCGTCGTCGCCGAAGTCGAGGACCGCGTGCCCGCCGAGCGCGGCCGAGCCGGAGACCCGCGGGCTGCCCTCGAGGGGGATGTTGGAGGTGACCGGGCCCAGGCTCCCCTCGGCGACGACCATCGCCTCGTCGGCGAGGGTGCCGCCGCAGAAGAGACCGCGCAGGGAGGCGCCCGGCGCTGCGACCGGGGGCGGGCCGTCGGCCGGCTCCCAGGTAGGCCAGGCGGGCGCCGGGGCGCCGAGGGCGGCGAGCGCCTGCTCGACGGCCTCGGTGAGGTCGGGCAGGCCGCGGCCCAGGGTCGCCCAGGTCACGGCGACGCCCAGGTCCGCGGCGAGCCGCTCGAGGTCGGCGACGACCTCGGGGGCGGCGGGCTTGGAGACGATGACCACGTGCTCGGTCGCCTCGTCGGCGGCGAGCGCCCGCAGGGCCTGGCGGGCCGAGCGTCCCCCCACCTGCGCCGAGAGGTCGCGCCCGCCGAGCCCGAGGCAGTGGCTGACGCCCTCCCCGGCCAGGTCGAGCAGGCACATGACCTGCTGGGCGCCGGTGCCGGAGGCAGCGACGACGCCGACCCGCCCGGGCCGGACGACGTTGGCGAAGCCGAGGGCGGCGCCCGCGACCACGGCGGTCCCGCAGTCCGGCCCCATGACGAGCAGGTCGCGCGCCGCGGCCGCGTCCTTGAGCGCGACCTCGTCGGCCACCGGCACGTTGTCGCTGAAGAGCATGACCGACAGCCCGGACTCCAGGGCGTCCAGCGCGTCCAGCACGGCGAGCCGGCCCGGGGTGCTGACGAGCGCGATGCCGGCACCGGAGCGGCGGGCGGCGGAGCCGACGGTGCGCGGGGCGACCTCGGTGCTCGACCCGCTCGACCGCGAGCGGTCGTGCAGCTCCGAGAGGGTGGCGGCCAGCGCCTCTCCCCCGGCGGCGAGGGCGGCGTCGTCGTCGGCCCGCAGTGCGATGACGAGGTCGTTGGGCCCCGCACCGCCCGGCACCGCGAAGCCGACCTCGCGCATGAGCCCGAGGTTCAGCTCGGTGCCCATGCCGACGAGCGCGTCCTGCACCCCGGGCGTCGTGCGCACGCGCTGCGACACCTGCATGAGGGTCACGGAGTCGTGGTAGACACCGCGGCGGATCTCGACCGAATCAGTCACGACGGTCCTCTCTGGTGGTGGGGCTGGCGGGGGTAGGGGTGCGGGGCGGGCCGGCGCGCAGGAGGCTGACCGCCGAGCACGGCCGCGAGGCCGAGCAGGAGGGCCGTGCCCGAGGTGTGGCCGACGGCGGCGACGCGGGCGACGAGGGTCGTCAGCTCGCGGCCGGCCCCGTGCCAGGCGCGGACGAGGTCGACGACCGGGGGCACGGCATACCCGTCGGCGGCCTGGCGCAGGAGCGTGGCGGAGAGCGCGGTCGTGCGGCCGAGCAGCGGCGCGAGCGCACCGGCCAGCCGGGCGCGCTCCGCCTCCCGCCCGGTCCCGCGCAGGCCGAGCAGCAGCCCGGCGAGCAGGTCGTCACCGGCGGGGGTGAGGCCGGGGCCGAGACCGAGGAGGCGGGCCGGGTCGACGTCGGTGGCCCGCACCTCGAGCAGCTCGGCGGGCAGGTCGGCGCACGCGCCGGCGGCCAGCCCGTCGCGCACGGCCTCGAGCGCACGGCGGCGTGCGTGCTCCGGCAGCGGGGCGGCCGCCACCGCGGCGGGGCGCCAGGTGCGCCGGACGACGTGCACGCCCCTGGAGGCGCGCTCGTCG
>JASKZT010000340.1 GCA_030145965.1 Ornithinimicrobium sp. | reverse complement strand
GGTCAGCTTGCCCTGCCCGCAACTCGTCGGGGCTCGTCACGCGGGATCTGCCTTGCGTGTGCGTGTGACGGTCTGCCCGAGGTCGCTCGGATGAGCGCCGTTCCACCGGCCGGCCTGTTCTCCGGGTGGACGAACGCGAGGACCCGGACCAGCTAGGCGCACGGGTGGCGCACCTGTGAGAGGGCCGCCTGCGACCTCCGGTATCGACTGCGCCCCTCTGCAGCAGGATGAGTGCGGCTCGAGCTTGCCGGATCAGGCGTGCGCGTCGGCGGTGATGTGGGTGACGGGGATGTCGCACCCCTTGCGGAGGCGCGCGGGCAGGTCGCGTCGGAGCCCAGAGCTTCGCCGTCGCCCGTGCCGAGCGAGAGGTCAGTCGCAGGACAGGCGGTGGTGGGTGTCGGCGGCGTCCGATGGCCTCGCGCCACGGCGCCGTCGTGCCATCGATCAGGCGTCGGGCCGGGGCGGGGAGCCGGCGGGACACCACGACACCAGCGGTCGGCGGCTCGCCGTCGGACCGTGAGAGTGCCAGGCGGTGGCCGAGTGCGGCACCGAGCACGGTGGCGACGGCGACGCCCCCGCCCTCGCGGCATCGAGACGCTGCGCGAGCACTTTCCCGGCTCGGGCACCGCCGACACCCGGCTCGCCCACGTCGACCGCGTCACCTCGGTCGGGGCGCCGCGCTGGTCCGACGACCGCGACACCGTCCTGCTGACCGTTGCGCCACGCCGACGCCGTGTCACTCGGTTGCACCATCGGGTGCGCGGCGGCCCCGCCCGGGACGGTGACCGGTGGTGTCGACCATGCTCGGGACCCTCGTCGGTGGGCCCTACCATGCACCGCGCAGGCGTTCGTCGTCACCGAGGCGACCGACGACGTCGCCGCCACGGGGAGGGGTCCGGCAGGTGCGAGAAGTGACGGACTCCTTCCTGCTCGGGCTGTCCGGCGTCTCGGCGACCCTGCTCGGGACCTTCACCCTCGGACTGTTCTTCTACCTGAACTCTGCGCTCCACTTCGAGCGGGGGATGGGCGCGGCTGCTGACCACTACATGCGCTCGAGCGCCCGGTGGGTGTTCGCGTCGTACAGCATCCCGCTCTTCGTCCCGCTCGTCCTCGTGGGAGTCGGACCTGGGTGGGGCGCGCTCGCCTTCGGGCTGATGTGCGCGGCGCTCGGCGCGGCGACCGTCGACACCACCCGCCGCATCCTGGCCAAGGGCGCGACGCGCATGTCGCCGACCATCGCCGTCAACGAGGTCGGGACGACGCTGCTGGTGATCCTGCTGACGGCTCTGCCGTGGGCCCTCGGCGGATCGGCGCCGGCACGCTCGGCGTTCGTGCCCTCCCTGCTGCTGGCGCTCGTGGCGAGCTTCACGAGCACCGCCACCCTCGTCATGCACGTCTTCGACCGCGCTCAGGACGACATGACCGAGGACGACGGCCGGCGGTCCTCCGGGGCTCCCTGACTCACGCCCTCGTCTCCCCGGGGCTCCCGGGTTCTCCGCGGGTGGGCATGGCGCCCTCGGCTCTCTTCAGTCGCGTCCAGATGTTCATGTTCACGACGACGCCCACGATCTCGATCATCTCCGCCTCCTCGACATGGGCGGCCAGCTCCTCGTGGACCTCCTGGAAGCCGTGCGAGACGGCCGGGTCGGCCAGCCGGGTCAACGCCTCGGCATAGGCGAGCGCTGCACGCTCCACCGGCGTGAACAACCGGGTCTCCCGCCAAGCTGACAGCGTCTCGACCCGGGCCTGGGAGATCCCTACGGTGCGGGCCGCGGCGTGGTGCACGCCGAGGCAGTACGTGCAGTCGTTGATCTGGGCGACCCGGAGCCGGAGCAGCTGCGCCAGCTCCGGGTCCAGCCGGAGCGTCGACGTGTAGCCGAACGCGGCTGCGCCCGAGGCGGCCAGCGCCGTCAGCGGTTCGTTGGCCGAAGTGTCGAGACGGGTCTTCTGAATGTGTTCTGCGTCCGCCACCATGCTCGTCCCAGCTCTCCGCTCGGTCGGGGCCGCTTGCCGGACGTCATGCTGTGGCGCCCGCGGCTCGGACGGCACCGTAACGCCGTCCGTCGTCGGACGACTCCACCTGCATGAGTTCCAGCGAGACGGTGCCGCGCGGCACGCACGATGTCGTGGTGATCGGTGCGGGGCCCGGGGGAGAGGACCTCACGACCGCTCTCCTGCAGGCCGGTCTGTCCGTCGCGCTGGTCGAGTCGGAGCTGATCGGCGGCGAGTGCTTCAACTGGGCGTGCGTCCCGAGCAAGGCGCTGTTGCGGGCAGGCAGCGCCCTGGCAGCGGCGCGTCGGCTGCCCGGCGCCGCGGACGCGATCACCGGTCCGCTCAACTCCGCGGCCGTCTTCGCCCACCGTGACGACGTGGTCCTCCACCACGACGACAGCGGACCGTTGCGGGAGTTCACCGACGCGGGCGTCGTCTTCGTGCGCGGGCACGGCCGGCTGGCCGGCCCGCGCCGGGTTGTCGTCGACACGGCGGAGGGGGAGGTGGAGCTCACCGCAGGCTGCGCGGTCGTCGTCGCGACCGGGTCCACGGTGGACCTTCCCGCGGTGCCGGGCCTCCGGGAGGCAGACCCCTGGACGAACCGGGAGGCGACCACGGCGCGACGTGCTCCGCGGCGGCTCGCCGTCCTCGGCAGCGGTGCCGTGGCCCTGGAGATGGCGCAGGCGTGGCGGTCGCTGGGTAGCGACGAGGTCGTCGTGCTCAGCCGGCGGTCCTCCCTGCTGCCTGCCCTGGAGCCGTTCGCCGGCGAGCTGGTGCTCGAGGGGCTGCGCGCGGCCGGCGTGGAGGTCCGCTTCGGCGTCCGGGCCGTGGGGGTGCACCGTGCGGCGGCCGGCGGCGAGGTCTCCGTGGCGCTGGACGACGGCACCACGCTCGTCTGCGACGAGCTGCTCGTGGCGACCGGCAAGCGGCCCGCCACCGATCGGCTCGGGCTGGAGTCGGTCGGCCTGCGGCCAGGAGGCTTCATCGAGGTCGACGACAGCATGCAGGTCGCGGGCACGGATTGGCTGTACGCGATCGGCGACGTCAACGGCCGGGCTCTGCTCACGCACCAGGCCAGCTACCACGCCCGCGTGGCGGCATCGGCGATCGCGGCGCGCCGCGCGGATCGGCAGCCGGACTTCCTCGCGGAGGCCGATGACTTCGCCGTGCCGCAGGTCGTCTTCACCGATCCGCAGGTCGCTGCCGTCGGCCTGTCGCGTGCCCAGGCACAGGCACGCGGACTGCGCGTCCGGACGGTGGAGGCCGATCTGGGGGGCGTCCTCGGTGCGCAGCTGCACGCCAAGGGCTACCGCGGCCGGGCGGGGCTCGTCATCGACGAGGACGCCGGCGTCCTCGTAGGCGCGACATTCGTGGGACAGGACGTTGCCGACATGCTGCATGCCGCGACCGTCGCGGTCGTGGGTCGCCTGCCCGTGGAGCGACTGCGCCACGCCGTACCGAGCTTCCCCACGATGAGCGAGGTGTGGCTGGACCTCCTGGCGGCTGCGTCCAGAGGGTGACGCGCCCGGTGCTCGCCGGCCTGCGGTCCACGACGGCGGCGGTGTTCCACCGGTGTGCGGTCCGTCCAGCATCAGAGTGAGACGAGGACGATGCCGGTCAGGGCCAGCGAGACCCCGACCACCTGCCACCGGGTCAGGCGTTCGCCGAGGAAGACGGCGGCCAGCAGGACCGCGATCACCGGGTCGAGGGTGCCGAGGGGCCCGACGACCGCCAGCGGGCCCTCGGCGATCGCATGGGTGAGCGCGACGTCGGCGGTGACGTCCAGCAGGGCGATCGCCGCGACCGGCCGGAGCAGGCGCAGGCTGGGCCGCACGCAGCGCAGGGTGTGTCGGGCGGCGGCGATACCGGTGACGACGAACGCCCCTGCCTGGATGGCCAGGGCCACCAGCAGCGCCATGGCCAGCGCGCCGTCCCCCTCCGCGGACCCGGCCCCGCTGGTGGCCAGGTCGACCGAGACGAAGAAGAACCCGAAGCACGACGCCGCGAGCACCGACAGCAGCACCGCAGCCCGGGCCGGGCGGGCGTAGCTGAACGGCCGGCAGTCGTCGTGCACGGCAGCGGGCCTGGACGGTCCGGGAGTGCCGGGAGGGCGACGGGGCCGGCCGTCCGTGGTGTGCGGCGCGTTGCCGCTCCGCAGCGCGATGACCAGGATGCCGACCACGAGGAACAGGAGCCCCGAGAGGACCACCGGGTCGGGATCGTCGCCGGTGACCAGTCCACCCACCACGGGGATGAGCACGCCTGCCCCGGACACCGGGGCGACGATCGAGGTCGGTCCGTTCTGCAGCGCCGTGTAGAAGGCCAAGATGCCCGCAGCAGCGAGGACCCCGCCCAGCGTGCCCCAGGCCACGGCAGGCACTGCCGGCTCCGGGCGGGCGACGAGCACGGCGGCGGACAGGACCACCAGTCCGATGAACTGGGCCCACAGGGCCACCGACGACGCGGTGTGCCGTCGCACGACGCTCCCGGCGAGCACGTCGCTCACGCCGTAGGCGGTGCTCGCCGCCACCGCCAGCGCCACGGCGACCGTGCTCACCGGTCAGCGTCCCGAGGTCGCGTCGCCCGGCTGCGGTCCGGGCCCGACCTGCCGGGCCCGGCGCTCGTCACCGGCCGGTGAGGTAGGCGTCCAGGGCTCCCCGGACGTGGATCCGGCCACGGTTCAGTTCCGTGGCCGCCGTCGGTTCGTCGAGGTCCACACCCGCGGCGGCCTGCGCGAGCGAGAAGCCCTCGACGTCGACGAGCTGCACCAGCTGACGGATCCGGACCGGGAGGTCGTCCATGGCCCGGTCGGCCACCTCGTACAGCTCACCGGTCTCGTAGTCCCGCTCCGGCGACAACGCGCGGCTGCCGCCCCAGACGTTGGCGACGTCGACGTGCCTGCCCAGGTCGGGCCCGTCCTCGTAGAAGTCGGGGAAGTAGAGCTCCGCGGTGTCGGAGTCGGCGTCCAGCAGGTCGGGGTCCGCCGGGGTCTCCTGCACCGTCGAGTGCGTCGTCCGGTCGGCGAAGGCCGACTCCACGAGCCGCCGCGCCAGGTCCGGGTACTCGAGCTTCGCGGCGCCGCGCTCCAGACCGGAGAGCAGCGTCTGCTGCACCAGGTCGTCCGGGTCGTCTACCCGCAGGCCCGTGGCCAGCCGGTGGAGACGGGCCACGGTCCCGGAGACGTCGCCGGCAGCGGGGGAGGAGGCGAACGCCTCGGCGAGCTGCCGGCTCACGTCGACGGGTGGCTCGGGCGGCAGCGCGGAGGCCAGCAGACGCCGGCTCTGGTCCACCTGGTCCACGAAGATCCTGCAGTAGGGGCAGCTCGTCAGGTGCTCGGACACGGTCTCGCTGTCGTTCTCGGGCAGCAGGCCGCTCTGGAACGTCGTGAGCTGGCCGACGCACGTCGCGCAGGTGACGTCTGCCGACCGCGGGGTCGTCTCGATGCTCATCGGATCCTCTTTCGTTCCCGGCTCGACCGCCGCAGC
>JASKZT010000408.1 GCA_030145965.1 Ornithinimicrobium sp. | reverse complement strand
GACGAAGAGGTGACCGTCGTCACCGAGCGGGTCGCCGACCGCGCCACCGGCGAGGGTCTCGTGCTCGACGGCGACGTCGACGTGGCGCTCGTCGGCGGCGAGGGCGCCTGGGAGGTCCTCAGCGACGGCACCCCACCCGGCGGCCTCTACTCCGCGCTGGCCGACACCGTCCAGGAGCGGGCGCTGGAGGCCAACGCCGCCGCGGCGGGCACGACCGTCGACGAGCTGACGGCCGGCGCCGAGCTGACCGCGGTCGACGTCGGGCAGGAGCGCTCCGGCCTGCCCGCAGGGATGCTCTTCCTCGTCGGCTTCGGCTTCGCGATGGTGTTCTACTTCGCGGCGATCATGTTCGGGATGCAGATCGCCAGCAGCGTCGTGGAGGAGAAGCAGTCGCGGATCGTGGAGATCCTCGCCGCCGCCATCCCGGTGCGCGACCTGCTCGTCGGCAAGGTGCTCGGCAACACCCTGCTGGCCTTCGGCCAGATGGCGCTCATCGTCGCGACCGCCCTCGTGGGGCTGACCTTCGTCGACCTCGACATCGCGCTGCCCGGCCTGGCCGAGGCGCTGGGGTGGTACCTGCCGTTCTTCCTGCTCGGCTTCCTGGCCCTGGCCTGCGTCTGGGCGGCCGCCGGCGCGCTGGCCTCCCGCACCGAGGACCTGCAGTCGACGACCATGCCGCTGACGATGGTCCTCGTCGCCGCCCTGCTGGTCGCGATCAACCTCGACGGCACCTGGCGCGAGATCGCCTCCTACGTGCCGATCCTGTCCACGCTGCTCATGCCCGTCCGCATCCTCGAGGGGGACGTCTCGTGGTGGGAGCCGGCGCTGGCGCTCGGCCTGGTGGGGGTCTTCTGCGCGCTGACGATCGTCGTCGGCAGCCGCCTCTACCAGCGGGCGCTGCTGCACACCTCCGGCAGCCTGACCTGGCGTCGGGCCCTGCGCCTCTCCGAGTGAGCGGAGGCTAGGCTCCGGGGTGTGACCAGCGACCGGACCACCGACACCCCGACCCGGCACCCCGTGCGCGACACCCCTCTGCTGGTGGCGCTCGACATCGACGGCACGCTCGTCCTGCACGACGGGTCGGTGCGGCCCCGGGTCCTCGAGGCCGTGCGGGCCCTCGAGGAGCTGCCCCACGTCACCGTCGTCGTCGCCACCGGCCGCTCCACCGTCGCGACGCTGCCCGTGCTCGAGCAGTTCGGCCTCCTCGTCGCGGACCGGCCCGTCGTCTGCTCCAACGGCGCGGTCACCGTCGCGGTCGACCCCGGCAGCGACAGCGGCTTCCGCCTCGTCGACGTCGTCACCTTCGACCCCGCCCCGGCCGTCTCGCTGCTGCACCGCGAGCTGCCGGGGGCGCTCGTCGCCGTGGAGGAGATCGGCGTCGGCTTCAAGGTCAGCACCCCCTTCCCCGACGGTGAGCTGTGGGGCGAGGAGACCGTCGTGCCGATGGAGGAGCTGCTCGCCGACCCGGTGACCCGCGTGACGATCCGCGACCCCAGCTCCACGCCCGAGGAGTTCCAGCGGCTCGTCGAGCGGATGGGCCTGCACGGCGTCAGCTACGCCGTCGGCTGGAGCGCCTGGCTCGACCTGGCCCCCGAGGGCGTCAGCAAGGCCTCGGCGCTGGAGCAGGTGCGCCGCGAGCTGGGGGTCGAGCCGTACCGGACGGTCGCCGTCGGCGACCAGCGCAACGACATCGAGATGCTCACCTGGGCCGCCTGCGGCTACGCGATGGGCCAGGCCCCGTCGGAGGTCGTCGCGGCCGCCGACCGGGTCACCGGCACCGTCGAGGAGGACGGGCTGGCCGACGCGCTGGCGGAGGTCCTCGCCGAGCTCGCCTGAGGCGGGGCGCTCCCCCCGGGACGCCGACCTGAGACACTGGCTCGCGTGCCCGAGCCGACGCTGATCACCTCCCCGGCCAACCCGAGGGTCAAGGCGCTGGCCACGCTGCGCCGGCGCCGCACCCGCGAGGAGCTGGGGCGCACCCTCGTCGAGGGGTACGAGGAGCTGGAGCTGGCCCTGGACGCCGGCGTCGTCCCGCACGAGCTCTACTACTGCGCCGACCTCATGGGCGAGGCCGCGCGGGCGGCGGGCGTCGTCGCGCGCGCCGGCCGGCTGGGGACCGAGCTGGTCGAGCTGTCGCGCGCCGCGTTCGAGAAGGCGGCCTACCGGGAGGGGCCCGACGGCTTCCTCGCCGTCGTCGGCACCGTCGGCACCCGGTGCGCCGACCTGGAGCTGCCCGACGACGCGCTCGTGCTCGTCTGCCAGGGCGTGGAGAAGCCCGGCAACCTCGGCGCGATGCTCCGCACCGCCGACGCCGCGGGGGTGGACGCGGTCGTCGCCGCCGACCCGGTCACCGACTGGGGCAACCCCAACACCGTGCGGGCCTCCAAGGGGACGGTCTTCTCCGTGCCGGTCGCCTCCGACACGACCGACGTCGTGCGGGCCTGGCTGGCCGGGCGCGGCATACCCCTCGTCGCGACGACGCCGGACACGACGACCGAGCACACCGACGTCGACTACACCGGGCCGGTCGCGATCGCCGTCGGCGCCGAGAAGACGGGGCTGACCGAGGAGGTCGTCACCGGTGCCGAGCACCGGGTACGCATCCCCATGGTGGGCCGCGCCAACTCCCTCAACGTCGCGACCTCCGCCGCGATCGTCGTCTACGAGGCGGTCCGCCAGCGGCGCCACCCCTAGACAGGACACGCCTGGTGGTGGTTCTCCTCC
>JASKZT010000407.1 GCA_030145965.1 Ornithinimicrobium sp. | reverse complement strand
TCGCGGCAGGATGGGGCCATGTCATCCCCCACCCAGGATCCGCGCGGGCACCGCGAGCGGGCCGCGGCGGCGCGCGAACGGGTCCGTGAGGCCCACCGGTCGGGCCGCCTGCGGGACTGGTGGTACGACCTGCTCGACATGGGGCGTCAGCCGCGCCTCGTCCGCGCCGGGCTGCGGTACGTCCTGGGCTTGGGCAACCTCGGGTCCGGCGGGGTGACCTTCACGGCGCTGCTCTCGCTGACGGCGGCGCTGACGATCATCGTCAACACCGCCCGCGCTTTCCTCGGCGGACGGCCCGAGCTGGTCGACGGGGTCATCGACATCGTCAACTCCGTGGTGCCGGGCATCATCGATGACGGGAGCAACGACGGGCTGATTGCGGCCGAGCATCTGCTGCGGAACGGCACCTGGGGCTGGACGACCGCGGTCTCGACGGTGGTCATCCTGTGGACCGCCATCACGATGATGACGGGACTGCGTCGCACGGTCCGGCAGATGTTCGGCCTCGGCGGGGCGCCGCTGCGCTTCGTCCGGGGCAAGATCATCGACCTGTGGGGTTTCTTCCTCCTCGCCCTCACCTTCTTCGCCTCCTCGGCCGCCGTCTCGGCGATGACCCTGACCGGAGAGCACCTCATGGTCTGGCTCGGGCTGCGCAGCTCGGTCGCCGGCTGGCTGCTCGCTGGTGCTGCCCTGCTGCTCATCGCGGTCCTGGACGGGCTGCTGGTGTGGCTGGTCCTGCGCGTCATCAGCAAGATCCGGGCCCCCTGGGCGGACATGCGCCAGGGCATGGTGCTCGGTGCGGTCGGCTTCGGCCTGCTCCGGGTGGGCGGCGCCTCTGTCGTCGGCACCATCTCGGCCGGTCCGCTCTTCTCCACCTTCGCCGCCGTGGCGACCCTCATGCTCACGCTGAACCTCGCGCTGCGCTGGCTGCTCTTCGTCTCGGCCTGGACCGCGAACCCGCCGGCCGCGCACGTGCCCGTCCATCCCGACAGGGTGCACGCGAAGGAGCAGCCGAACTACGTGACCTTGAGCGCACCGCATACCCTCGCCTGGCCCCACCACCAGGTCACCGGATCGCTCATCCCCGAGGACCACCCCCGCTTCGACCGGCAGAGGGACTAGGGTCCGAGGACGTCGCAGGTCGAAGCAGACCACTCATGTCAGGCGCGCGCCGCTCCAGACGGTCCCCCGCACGACCCACCGCTCCCAGCCCGCAGTAACACCCGTGAGGGAGCGCTCGGCACGCGGAGCTATCGGTCCAGAGCCTCACTCAGTGCCGCGACCGTCATCTCGGTGGTGTCCTCGTCGGGGGCGGTGATGAGCCAGGCCAGCTCTCCGCTGACCCATCCGATCGCGTGTCCGGTGAACGGCTCGGAGTCGGTGGCCTCAAAGTCGCATGAGAACCACCACATACCGTCGTCCGTTCCCGACGCGCCTCTCCTGGTGATGTCCGGCCCCCCACCGGAGGGGCTCTGGGCGGCGGTGCCGGCATAGGTGCCGTCCGTACAGACCATGCTCATCCCGAACATGGCCGCCAGGTTGCTCACCGGATCCGTGAGGTCTGCGTCGGTACCCATGGCGTAGGCCGCGACACCGGTGGCGCCCTGGCCGTAGAAGACGCCGGCGCTGGTTCCGTAGAACTCGGGCCGCTCCGACGGCATCCCGGCGAGCTCCTCCGGCATCCGGTCGAAGACCGCCTGCGCACCGTCCAGGTCCTCCGGCCAGTGGACGGTGTCGATCCCCAGCGCTTCCCGGTCATCCCCCATCTCCGGCTCGTCGGTGGCGGCCCCGGGGTTGGCTGGCGACTTCTCCTCGGGGTCAGTCGCTACATCCGGCTGCGAGACCTCCAGCGTCTCCGCGGGAGTACCTGCCGACGCGGCCGGTGCCTCCTCACCCCCGGGCTGTGCGTCCCCGTCGCCGGTGCTGCCGCAGCCGGCAAGGCCGGTCACCAGGAGGGCAGCCACCATGGACCGGACCGACCTTGGTGACGGAGCGCCGGGCGGCCTGAGTACCGAGGTGCTGGGCACCTCAGCGTGCTGGAAGCCTTTCATCCCTGGGCCTGCGCTCTCAGGAAGTCGCTCACCGCCGTGTCGTAGGTGTCGGGGTCGGCGTTCCAGGATCCGACGTGGACAGCTTCGGGTATGACGAGGAGCTCGACGAGCTCAGGTCGGGAGCTGGCCAGCTCCTCGCTCACGCTGAGCGGGTTTCGCAGGTCGGCGCTGCCGTGCACGAGCAACGTCGGGACGTCCAGCCAGGAGGTGTCGTCCAGGTAGTCCATCCCCTCCCAGTCGACGTCGTAGCGCAGGCTCGCGAGGCGCTTCGCGCTCCAGACAAGCGCCTCCGGCACCTCCCCCAGGATCGGAAGCTTGCGCTGCGCGGCCCCGTGGCTGACGCTCTCGCCGAAGTCCAGCATCGGAGAGTCCATGACCACCGCCGACACCGGCGCGTCCGGGACGTTCTCGAGGTAGGCGGCCGTGATCGCACCCCCCATGCTGGCCGCCACCAGGACCACGTCCTGCGCGCCGTTGTCCTGGGCGTAGGTGACCGCGGCGTCCAGGTCCGCCCACTCCGTCACGCCGAACTGGTACATCCCACCCTCGTCCTGCGGTACGTCCACGTCGTTGCGGTACGTGATCGCCAGCGACGGCAGGCCCGCACCGACCGTGGACCGCATCAGGCGCAGCACCTCCGCCCGGTCCACGCCCTTGCCGTGCAGCAGCACCGCCCAGGTCGAACCCTCACCGGGCACGTACCAGGCGGGGAACTGCCCGAGGGGGCCGTCGTAGACCACGTCCTCCACCGTGCGTCCTAGCGCCACCTCCGGGTTCTTGGGGAATGCGTCGCGGTCCAGGGCGGCCACGTCCCCGACCTGCGGGGACCGGCCGGAGAGCAGCTCGAAGGACCGGGTGACCTCATCCTCCCCGGTCCCGTCACCGCTCAGCTGCCCGAACCCTGCCTCCACGGCGGATGTGCCCCCGGCCTCGGCCCACCGCATTCCCCACACGTGGTCGCCGTCCAGGGTGGAGCCCTCACCTCGCGGATCCGTCAGCGTGATGGCGCCTTCCTCGACAGCCACCACCTCGTGCTCGTGAGGATTGGGGGTCTGCTTGACCTGCAACCCGTCGGAGTAGATCAGACCGGAGAAGTACCACCCCCCGCCCACGAAGAACAGCAGCGCGAGGACAAGGACAAGGACCCCCACGACGACCCACGACCTGCGGATCCACCGACTCCTGGTGCTCCTGCTCGACCGGGTTCGCCGTGCCCGGGATGGAGCCACGGTGCTCATGACCCATTACACACCCGGCCTCGCTGCTACTACAAGAATGTTGTCACCGACCCAGAGGGCCTTGGTCATGTCGACCCTCCTGCGCCGTTAGAGCGATAGCCCCCGCGCACGGGGTCATCTCAGAACTCCCGGTCCGGCTCGCCGGACTCGGACGTCGGGGCGGTGGAGGAGCGCCCGCCGCGCAGGTCGGTGACGTTGCCCGAGGGGGACCACACCATGGTCGAGGGCGTGCTGACCGTGCG
>JASKZT010000364.1 GCA_030145965.1 Ornithinimicrobium sp. | reverse complement strand
GCCGCGGGCGGTGATGCCCATGGCCTTGTGGTCGTAGCCGACCGAGCCGCCGGAGGCGAAGGCGTCGTCGAGCCAGAACCCGTAGGACTGGGCGATGCCGTTGGCGAGGTCGGAGAAGGTCGCGGTGCCCTTGTCGGCGGCGACGACGAGGTAGGTGTCGTCACCGTCCCGGCGCACCACCCGCTCCGGGGGGACGACCTCGCCCTCGACGCGGTTATCGGTGATGTCCAGCAGGCCGCTGATGAAGGTCGTGTAGGCCGCCTTGCCCTCGGCCAGCCACGCGTCGCGGTCGGCCGGGTCGGGCAGCTGCTTGGCGACGAACGCGCCCTTGGACCCCGTGGGCACGATGACGGCGTTCTTGACCATCTGCGCCTTGACCAGGCCGAGCACCTCGGTGCGGAAGTCCTCGCGCCGGTCGCTCCAGCGCAGCCCGCCGCGGGCGACGGGGCCGAAGCGCAGGTGCGAGCCCTCGACCCGCGGCGCGTAGACCCAGATCTCGAAGGCCGGGCGCGGCTCGGGCAGCACCGGCAGCTCGCGCGGGGCGAGCTTGAGCGAGACGTGGGCCTTGGGCGCGCCGTCCTCCCCCCGCTGGAAGAAGTTGGTCCGCAGGCTCGCCCGGACGAGGGCGACGAGGCTGCGCAGGATGCGGTCCTGGTCGAGGCTGGAGACCTGCTCCAGCTCCTCCTCCAGGGCCTGGAGCCTCTCCTCCCCGCGCTGCTCGCGGGCGGCGTCGTCGAGGCCCAGGTCGGGGTCGAAGCGGGTGGTGAAGAGGTCGACCACGGCGCGCGAGATCGAGGGGTTGGCCACGAGGGCCTCCTCGACGTAGTCGAGGCTGAAGGCCCCGATCTGGCGGACGTACCGGGCCAGCGTGCGCAGGATGACCACGCTGCGCCAGTCCAGGCCGGCGGTGAGCACGAGGGCGTTGAGCCCGTCGGACTCGGCCGCGCCGCTCCACACGGCGGTGAAGGCGTCCTCGAAGGCGGCGGCGACCTGCTCCTCGGAGCGGCCCGGCCCGCCGACCCAGACCGACTCCGCGGGGGCCCGCAGGCCGAAGTCGTAGAGGTGGCGGGTCGACCCGTCCGGCAGGTGGACCTCGTAGGGCCGCTGGACGGTGACCTCGAGCCCCAGGTGGGCGAAGACGGGCAGGACGTCGGTGAGCGACATCTCCTCGGAGCGGTAGACCTTCATCCGCCGCTCGGAGGGGGCGTCGTGCGCGTCGCGGTAGAGGCGCGGCCGGGCCGAGCCGGAGGGCCCGAGCAGGTCGGTCAGCCGCTGGATGTCCAGGTAGGCGGCCTCGCCGTCGAAGTCCTCCTTGTAGGCCTCGGGGAAGGCGTCGGCGAAGCGGGCGAGCAGGTCGCCTGCCTCCGACTCGTCCTCGACCCGGCCCCCGACGGCGTCGGACAGGCCCTCGGACCAGGTGCGGGTGACCGCGCGCAGCTGCTCCTGCAGCCCACGGGGGTCCACCTCGCTGCCGCCCTCGCGCGGCAGCCGGACGACGAAGTGCAGCTGGGCCAGCGGGCCGTCACCGACGCGGGTGGCGTAGTCGGACACCTCGCCGCCGCAGCCCTCCTCCAGGAGGCGCTGCACCTTGAGGCGGTTGGTCGTGTTGTAGCGGTCGCGCGGCAGGAAGACCATGGCGCTGACGAAACGGCCGAACTCGTCCTTGCGCAGGAAGGCCCGGGCCTCGGGCCGCTCCAGCAGCCGCAGCACCTCCTCGGCCGTCCCGCGCAGGTAGTCGACGGGCGCCTGGAAGAGCTCGTCGCGGGGGTAGCCCTCGAGGATGCTGACGAGGTCCTTGCCCGAGTGGCTGTCCGGGGCGTAGCCGCTGGCGGCCAGCACCTCCCGCACCTTGGCGCCGACGATCGGCAGCCGGGTGGCGGCCTCGTTGTAGGCGCCCTGGGTGAAGAGGCCCAGGAAGCGGTGCTCGCCGGTGACCCGGCCCTGGTCGTCGAAGCGACGGATGCCGACGTAGTCCAGCGGCACGGAGCGGTGCACGGTCGCGCGGGTGTTGGCCTTGGTCACGGTGAGCAGGCGCGGCTCCCGCGCCGTGCGGACGGCCTCGGGCCGCAGCTGGCTCAGGGTGGCGGGGGCGTCCCTGGCGTCGCGCAGGATGCCCAGGCCGCTGCCGGCGACCGAGCGCAGGTGCGCCTCGTCGCCCTCCTCCACGAGGTCGTAGGCGCGGTATCCCAGGTAGGTGAAGTGGTGGTCGTCGACCCAGCGGAGGAAGTCGACGCTCGGCCGCACGGTGCCGGGGTCGACGCTGACCGGCGGGGCGGCCTCGAGGTCGGCGATGATCGCGCGCGCCCGGTCCCGCATCGCGGGCCAGTCCTCCACCGCGCGGCGGACGTCGGCGAGCACGCGCGCGAGGTCCTGCTCCAGCGCCTCCCGCCGGTCGGCGTCGGGCAGGCGGTCGGTCTCGACGACGATCCAGGACTCGGCCCGCTGACCCTCGGCCACCTTCCGCGGGTCGCTGTCGACGACCTCGCCGGAGACGGCGTCGACGACGAGCTGGGGGTGCAGGAGCTGGTGCACGGTGAGGCCGTGCCGGGCGATCTCGTTGGTGACCGAGTCGACGAGGAAGGGCATGTCGTCGGTGACGACCTGGACGAACGTGTGCCGGCTGGCCCACCCGTCGTCGTCCACGGTGGGGTTGAGGACCCGCACCGCGGCCCGGCCGGGCTCTCTCGCCGAGGACAGGCCGGCGATGGAGCGCGCCAGCGCCGCCTGCTGGTCCGGATCGCGTGCCACGTCCACGGGTGCGTGGTGGTAGAACCTGTCGACCAGCGTGTCCGCCATCGTTCTGCAGCGCTCCTTGCTCGTTCGCCCGGCACGTCCGCGTGCCCGTCCCGGCCCGTCCAGGCGCACGTCGGCGTGCGCCTCGTGGCACACCCTACCCGCCTGGGGACGACCCCCGACGCCGCCTCGACCCGCTCCCTACAGTGGTCCCATGGACCGGCCCGCGCCGGGGCCGGGGACCCGCCCACGGGCCCCCTCCCCGCTCCCCCGAGCGCAGGTGCTGCGGTCCGTCGACGACCTCCAGGGGGCGGCCCCCGACCTGGGCTGGCCGGAGGCGACCGGGCTGGTCGACGGGCTCGTCGACGCCCTGGCCCACCTGCTGGTCGACGTCGCCGACGGTGCCGCCCGGCCCGGCAGGCAGCCGCTGGTCGTCGGCGCCATCGGCGGTCCGGAGCGCCCCCTCGACCACGCCTCGTGCCGCGCGGCGGCCGCGACCCTGCGCCGGGTCGCGCCGGTCCTGCTCGACGGCGGGCCCTCGTGGGCCGCGGCCGGCGCGGACGTGGCGCTCGAGCTGGCCGACCTGCTCGACCGCACGGCCGACCACGCCCGCGCGGCCCGGGTGCCGCCCGGGGCCAAGAGCGTCCTGCTGCGTCGCCTGCATGCGCTCCAGCGCCGTCTGCAGGCACTAGGTTGAGGGGTATGAGGATCAGTGAGACCGTCGTGCACCCCGCCTCCCCGGAGCGCTCGTTCGCGATGATGTGCGACCCGACCTACCAGGAGATGCGCTGCCGCCGTTCCGGCGCGACCGACCAGACCGTCACGGTCGAGCGCGACGGGCAGGCCACCGTCGTCACCGTCCGGCGCCATCTGCCCAGCGACGGCGTGCCCGACTTCGCCCGCGCCTTCGTCGGGCCGCAGATCCTGCTCGTCGAGACCGTCCGGTGGGGAGCGGCGGACGCGGACGGCGAGCGGGAGGGGGCGATGTCCCTCGACATGCCCGGGCTCCCCGTCTCCTTCACCGGCGGGGTGCACCTGCGTGTCGGCGCGGCGCCCGGCACGACCGAGCACGTCGTCGAGGGCGACCTCGAGGCCAACGTGCCCTTCCTCGGCCGGCGCATCGAGGAGGCCGTCGCCCCGCGGATCAGCGAGGTGGTGCAGGTCGAGGGCGACCTCGCGCGGGAGTGGCTGGCCACGCGCTGACCTCCCCGGCACCGCGAGGGCGCCCCCGGACCCTACGGGGTCCGGGGGCGCCGCCGTGCGGGGTCGCGGAGCGTCAGCCCATGTGGGGGTAGCGGTAGTCCGTCGGGGGGACGAAGGTCTCCTTGATGATGCGGGTGCTGCTCCAGCGCTGAAGGTTGGCCATGCTGCCGGCCTTGTCGTTGGTGCCGGAGCCGCGGGCACCGCCGAACGGCTGCTGGCCCACGACCGCCCCGGTCGGCTTGTCGTTGACGTAGAAGTTGCCGGCGGCGAAGCGGAGCCGGCGCGTCGCCTCGGCGACCGCGGCCCGGTCCTGGGCGATGACCGCGCCGGTCAGGGCGTAGGGCGCGACCGACTCCATCTGGTCCAGCATCGTGCTCCAGCTCTCGTCCTCGTAGACGTGCACGGTGAGGATCGGGCCGAAGTACTCCGTGGTGACCATCTCGTGCGCCGGGTCCTCGACGACGACGACCGCCGGGCGCACGAAGTACCCCTCGGAGTCGTCGCAGGTGCCGCCGGCGACGATCTCCACGCCGTCGTCGTCGCGCGCGGCGCCGAGCACCGCCTTGTGCTTGGCGAAGGCCTTGGCGTCGATGACCGCACCCATGAAGTTGGACAGGTCGCGCACGTCGCCGACGGTCAGCGACTCGGTCTCGGCGACGAGGTCGTCGCGCAGGCGGCGCCAGAGCGAGGCCGGGACGTAGGCGCGGGAGGCGGCGGAGCACTTCTGGCCCTGGTACTCGAAGGCACCACGGACCATGGCCGTGCGCAGCACGTCCACGTCGGCGCTGGGGTGGGCGACGATGAAGTCCTTGCCACCGGTCTCCCCGACGATGCGCGGGTAGGACCGGTAGGTCGACAGGTTCTGCCCGGTCTGGGCCCAGAGGGAGTTGAAGACGGCCGTGGACCCGGTGAAGTGCAGCCCGGCGAAGTGGGGGTCGGCCATGACGACGTCGGAGACCGCCGGGCCGGTGCCGGTCACCATGTTGACGACACCGTCGGGCAGGCCGGCGGCCTGCAGGAGGCGCATGAGCTCGGTCGCGGCGCGCTGCTGGGTCGGCGCGGGCTTCCACACCACGGCGTTGCCCATGAGGGCGGGCGCGGTGGGCAGGTTGCCGGCGATGGCGGTGAAGTTGAACGGCGTCACCGCGTAGACGAAGCCCTCCAGCGGGCGGTGGTCGGCACGGTTCCACGTGCCGGCGGCGTTGGCCACCGGCTGCTCGGTGAGCAGGGTGCGGGCGAAGTGGACGTTGAAGCGCCAGAAGTCGGCCAGCTCGCAGGCGGAGTCGATCTCGGCCTGCTGGGCGGTCTTGCTCTGGCCGAGCATCGTCGCGGCGTTGAGCCTGGCCCGCCAGGGGCCGGTGAGCAGGTCGGCGGCCTTGAGGAAGACGGCGGCGCGGTCCTCGAAGGACA
>JASKZT010000327.1 GCA_030145965.1 Ornithinimicrobium sp. | reverse complement strand
CTACGACCACAGCTACCCGCACTGCTGGCGCTGCCGGGAGCCCCTGATCTACAAGGGCGTCTCGTCCTGGTTCGTCCAGGTGACCGCGTTCAAGCAGCGGATGGTCGAGCTCAACCAAGAGATCAATTGGGTGCCGGAGCACACGCGGGACGGCCAGTTCGGCAAGTGGCTGGAGAACGCCCGCGACTGGTCGATCACCCGCAACAGGTTCTGGGGCCCCCCGGTGCCGGTGTGGCAGTCCGACGACCCGGCCTACCCGCGGATCGACGTCTACGGCTCCTACGAGGAGCTCGAGCGCGACTTCGGTAGGGTGCCCCAGGACCGCGACGGGAACGTGGACCTGCACCGGCCCTTCGTCGACGAGCTGACCCGCCCCAACCCCGACGACCCCACCGGACGGTCGACGATGCGCCGGGTGTCGGACGTGCTGGACGTGTGGTTCGACTCCGGCTCGATGTCCTACGCCCAGGTGCACTACCCGTTCGCGAACGCCGACTGGTTCGAGCACCACTTCCCCGCCGACTTCATCATCGAGTACATCGGGCAGACCCGGGGCTGGTTCTACTCCCTGCACATCCTGGCGACCGCGCTCTTCGACCGCCCCGCCTTCCGGGAGTGCGTCAGCCACGGCATCGTGCTGGGCAACGACGGGCAGAAGATGTCCAAGTCGCTGCGCAACTATCCCGACGTTCGCGAGGTCTTCGACCGCGACGGCGCCGACGCGATGCGCTGGTTCCTGATGTCCAGCCCGATCCTGCGCGGCGGCAACCTCGTCGTCACCGAGCAGGGCATCCGTGACGGCGTGCGCCAGGTGCTCATCCCGCTGTGGAACGCGTGGTACTTCTTCGCGCTCTACGCCAACGCGGCCGGCTACGAGGCGCGGTGGTCCACGGAGTCCACCGACCCGATGGACCGCTACATCCTGGCCAAGGCCCGCGACCTCGTCACCGAGGTCCAGGAGGCGCAGGACCGCTTCGACATCGCCGGTGCCTGCGACGGCGTGCGCTCCTTCGTCGACGTCCTGACCAACTGGTACATCCGCCGCTCCCGCGACCGCTTCTGGGACCCCGACCTCGTCGGACCGGACGCGGCCTGCCCTGCCCTCGACACCCTCTACACGGTGCTCGAGGTCCTCTGCCGCGTCGCCGCCCCGCTCCTGCCCCTCACCACCGAGGAGGTATGGCGCGGGCTCACCGGCGGCGAGTCGGTGCACCTCACCGACTGGCCCGAGGCCGACGACCTGCCGCAGGACACCGAGCTGGTGGAGTCGATGGACACCGTGCGCGAGGTCTGCTCGGCCACCCTCGGCCTGCGCAAGGCCGAGCAGCTGCGGGTGCGCCTGCCGCTCTCGTCGCTGACCGTCGCGACCGCCCACCCCGCAGGGCTGTCCGCCCTGTCCGCCGTCGTGCGCGACGAGGTCAACGTGCGCGAGGTGCAGGTGCTGGACCTCGCGGACCCCGCCACGAACCTGTCGGCCTTCGGCGTGGAGCAGCGCCTGACCGTCAACGCCCGCGCGGCCGGCCCGCGCCTGGGCCGCGACGTCCAGACCGCGATCAAGGGCTCGAAGTCCGGCGACTGGTCGGTGGGCGAGGACGGGACCGTGACCTCCGGCGGCCTGCCGCTGCAGGAGGGTGAGTACACCCTGGAGACGGTCGTCGGCGGGGACGGCGCGGGGTCGCGCGCGACCGCGATGCTGCGCGGCCACGGCGGCGGCTTCGTCGTGCTGGACACCGAGGTGACCGAGGACCTGGCCCGCGAGGGCCTGGCCCGCGACCTCGTCCGCGCGGTGCAGGGCGCCCGCAAGGACGCCGGCCTGCAGGTCACCGACCGGATCAGCCTGACCGTCGTCGGCGACGACGACGTGTGGCAGGCGGCCACGGAGCACCAGAGGCTGATCATGACCGAGACCCTGGCCGTGCAGCTCGGTGCCGCAGGCTCCGGCGTGCCGCTGCCGCGCACCACGTCCTACACGACCTCGGCCACCCTCGACGGGGGCCGCTCGGTCGACCTGCTGATCACGAAGGTGGAGGCCTGATGAGCGACCAGTTCTTCGAGGGCAACGAGCTCCCGCTCGGCGACGGCCCCGCGCTGCCGCTCGAGCCCGGGGCGGCCGTGCCCGACCGCCCAGGCTCCCGGCGCGAGGAGGCGGACCCCGTCGCGGCCGCCCGCTACGTCCAGGTGGTGCAGGAGATCCTCGCCCGGACGCCGGAGCACATGCCCGAGCCGACGCTGCACCGCGTCGCCCGCGTCATGGAGCTCATGGGCGACCCGCAGCGCGCCTTCCCGATGATCCACCTGACGGGGACCAACGGGAAGACGTCCACGACCCGCATCATCGAGCGGATCCTGCGCGAGATGGGGCTGCGCACCGGCCGCTTCACCAGCCCGCACCTGCACGACATGCGTGAGCGGGTCAGCCTGGACGGCGAGCCGATCGGGGTCGAGGCGTTCCTGGCGGCCTACGACGAGGTGATGCCGTTCGTCGAGATGGTCGACGAGGAGAGCGCTGCGAGCGCGACACCTGAACGCCACGTGCGGATGACCTACTTCGAGGTCGTCGTCTGCCTGGCCTTCGCGGCGTTCGCCGACGCCCCGGTCGACGTGGCCGTCGTCGAGGTGGGTCTCGGCGGGGTCTGGGACGCGACCTCGGTCGCGGACGGCACCGTCGCGGTCGTCACGCCCGTCTCCCTCGACCACACCCGGCTCCTCGGCTCGACCGTCGAGGAGATCGCGACCGAGAAGGCCGGGATCATCAAGCCCGGCGCCATCGCGGTCGTCGGCGTCCAGGAGCCCGAGGTCATGGAGGTGCTGACCGAGCGCTGCGAGGAGGTCGGCGCGAGCCTGCAGACCGAGGGCGTCGCCTTCGGGGTGCTCGCCCGGGAGGTCGGCGTCGGCGGCCAGCAGATCTCGCTGCGGGGTCTGGCTGGCGACTACCCCGACCTCTACCTGCCGCTCTTCGGCGAGCACCAGGCGCACAACGCCGCGCTCGCGGTCGCCGCGGTCGAGGCCTTCGTCGGCGGCGGCGAGCAGCGGCTCACCGACGAGGTCCTGCGCGGCGGGCTGGAGGGCGTCACCTCGCCGGGCCGCCTGGAGATCGTGCGGCGCTCGCCGACCGTCGTCGTCGACGCCGCCCACAACCCCGCCGGCGTGCAGGCGCTCGTCGAGGGGGTGCGCGAGTCCTTCACCTTCACCCGTCTCGTGGGCGTCCTCGCCGTGCTGCAGGACAAGGACGTCGAGCCGATCGTCCAGACGCTCGAGCAGGTCCTGGACCACGTCGTGGTCACCCGCACCACCTCGCCGCGCGCGATCCGGCCCGCCCGCCTGGGCGAGCTGGCCGCGGAGTACTTCGGCGAGGACCGGGTCACGGTCGTCGACGCCCTGCCCGACGCGCTGGACACCGCGGCCGGTCTCGCGGACGATGGCGGCGTCGGCGGCGGCGTGCTCGCGACCGGCTCGGTCACGACCGCGGCGGAGGTGCGCGCGCTCCTCGGCGTCACCACCACCTGAGGAGCCTGAGGCCCGCTCAGGGGGGGTGACGCCGAGGACGGGGCGTCTGCCCGTGTCGAGGGTCAGCCCAGTCCGGCCGCGTCCACCTTGCGGTGGAAGCGCATACCGGTCTTGCCTCCCAGGATGGCTCCGAGGAGGCTGGCCGCCGCGACGGCGAGGGCGGTGACGATGCCCGTGACCGTGAGGTCGCTGCCGCTCACGGGGAGACGCGGGAAGGCGTTGACGCTGGCGAGCAGGTTGAACCGGTCGCCGGCCACCAGCCCGAGGACCGCGACGAGGATGGCGATGACCACGGCCCAGAGCCAGACGGCCAGACCCTGCTTGACGCCGTCGAAGCGCGCCATGCGCCCGGCGACGTAACCTCCGCAGAAGTAGGCGACGAACAGGATGAGCAGCAGGACCGCGCCTCCCACCAGCCCGGAGGTCTGGGGGTCGGTGGTCGCGTCGGAGGCGGCCTGCCCCAGGTCGGTGTCGGTGGCCATGCCCACGGCCACCCCGATCCCGGCCACGATGGCGGTGAGCAGCACCGCCGTGCCGGTCGCGGTGAGCCAGCCGAAGAAGGCCGACCCGATCTTGATGCCGCCGTAGGCCTCCTTCTCCCGCTCGACCACCGTGTCGCGACGGCGGACGTCGTCCCGGCGGACGTCGTCGCGTCGGTCGTCGTGCCGTCGGACGTCGTCCCTCCGGTCGTCCCCGCCGAGGGAGCCGGCGTCGGTGCTCATGAGGTGCTCCTGCGCGGGCCACGGACGGCGCCGGGCGCGTGGAGACGGACGTGTGCGGATCCGCAGAAATGCATGCGCTCATCCTCTCGTCGGGAGCTGCCCGACGGGCGGCTCGCTGTCTCAACGCAAGCACGCCAGCCGGGGGGACGCAGCGTCAACCGACCCGGGGGCGGGGGCTCCCGGCGAGCCCCCGGGCGGGCACTACCTGGCGTGGCGGACCAGCAGGGCCTCGACGGTGGCCGGGTCGGCGTCCTGGATCTGCCACGAGCCGGTGGAGGCGTGGTAGTCGCGGGCCGCCGCGGTGACGTTGAACTCGCTCGCGTCGCGGGGCGGGTCCGAGGTCTCCAGCACGCGGACCAGGTAGGTCTCGACGGCGGCCAGGGCCTGGGGGTCTTCGTTCATGGCGTCTCCTCGTGCGTCAGGTCACCGCGCTGCGCCGCGGGTTGACGGCGACGGCGGGGTGCTCACCACGGCGCCCTCGGGGGAGGGCGCCGGCGCCTCCACGGTATGCCCGCGGGGCCGGGCGGTCGAGTCGCGCACGACCAGCTCGTGGGCGGCCCGCCGGGAGCGGCGGCGGGTGGCCGGGGGGCCCAGCGCGAGCTTGAGCGCCTGGCGCCCCATCTCGGCCATCGGCAGCCTGATCGTGGTCAGCCCGGGGGCGAGGTCCCCGGCGACCGCGACGTCGTCGAAGCCGGTGACGGAGATGTCGTCAGGGACCACCACCCCGCGCGAGCGCAGCACCGAGAGCACACCGATCGCCATGTCGTCGTTCAGCGCGACGACCGCCGTGAGGTCCGGGGCCCCCTCGAGCAGCTCGGTGACCGCCTGCTTGCCCCCCTCCCGGGTGAACGGTCCCTCGACCACCGGCGTGCGCTCCGGCGACAGCCCGGCCGCCTCGAGCGCCCGGCCGATGCCGACCAGGCGGTCGGCCACGGTCGTCAGCTCCCGCGAGCCGGAGACCACGCCGATCCGCCGGTGACCCAGCCCCAGCAGGTGCTCGGTGATCGTGAGCCCGCCCTCGACGTTGTCCGGCTGCACCGTGTCGGCGCGCAGCGGGTGCCGTCCGAT
>JASKZT010000320.1 GCA_030145965.1 Ornithinimicrobium sp. | reverse complement strand
TGGCCCACTGGCTGGTGAGCACGCCGGCCTGCTTGTTGGAGTCCGAGTAGCCGAGCATGACCTCCTGGACGTCGCCCCGCAGCCGCACGAGCAGGCGGTACGAGGGCGTCGACAGGAGCGCGTCCACGAGGTCGGCCGCGCCGCGCAGCTCGTCGATGGTCTCGAGCAGGGGGGCGAAGCCGACGCGGGCGAAGGCACCCTCTCCGCCGGGGCCCCCGTGCAGGTCCACGAGACCGGCCTCGCGGGCCAGGACCGCGGCGGCGAGCACGTCGTCGGGGCCCTGCGTCATCGAGACGACGTAGGTCTCGACGACGTCCGGGCCGTAGGCGCCGACCGCCTCGCGGATCTCGTCGAAGACGGCCAGGGTCTGGGTCCGGGCCGCGGCGCGGGTCAGCAGGGGCCGCCGCGAGCCGAGCTCCTCCCCGAGCAGCCGGGCGCGGGCGGCGCGGTCGAGGGCGTCGTAGCGGCCCTCCCCGGCCGCCGCGGTCGCCCCGGCCGCGTCCAGCAGCGGGCCCAGCGCCTCGTGGTGCTTCTCGGCGTGCTCCCGGACGTCGAGCGTGGCCAGGTGCAGGCCGGTGCCCGCGAGCGTCTGCGCGGCCTGCGCGAGCCGGCCGTCGGCGACGAGCTCGCCGCCGTGGTGGCGCAGCGAGCGGGCGACGAGGCCGAGGTCGGCGAGCAGCTCCTCCCCCGCGGCGTAGTCGCGGCCGGGCTCGTGCGCCGTGCCGTGCTCCAGGCGACGCCCGGTGTTGAGCAGCTTGGCCCGCACGCAGGTCAGCTTGAGGCGGTAGGGCTCGCGCGCGTTGAGCTCCAGGACGCGCGGGTCCAGCCCGGGCAGGTGACGAAGGTCGCGCCGGACCGACTCCTCGAGCTCGGGGTCGACCGCGACGACGTCGGTGGAGGAGGAGAGCTGGGAGATGAGCACGTCGACCAGCGACAGGGCGACACCGACGGCGTGCCGGCCGTGCAGCCGCAGGACCTCGCGGGTGACCTCCGGGGTGACGAAGGGGTTGCCGTCGCGGTCGCCGCCGATCCAGGAGCCGAAGCGCACCGGGGGCCGGGTGACGTCGACGTCGACCCCGTGCTCGGCGAGCAGGTCCCCGAGCTCGCCCAGGAGCTGGGGGACGGTCGCGGTGAGGACCTCGTCCAGGTAGTACATGGCGTTCCGCGCCTCGTCCATCGGCGTGGGACGCGTGTGCCGCAGCTCGTCGGTCTGCCAGACCAGGTCGATGAGCTCGGCGAGGTCGCGGTCCTGGCGGCGCCGGGCGACCGACTCCGGCTCGGTGGGCACGGCCAGGACGTCGGAGAGGTGGCGCAGCTTGGTCAGCACGCTGCGCCGCGACGCCTCGGTCGGGTGGGCGGTGAAGACGGGCCGCACGTCCAGCTCGGCGACCGTGTCGGCGAGCAGCTGGGGACCGCCGGCGGCGACGACGTCGCGCACCGCGCTCGTGAGCCAGCCGTCACCCTCGGCCCGCGAGGCGAGCGTGCGCACGCGGTGCACCTGCTCGGCCGCGTTGGCGAGGTGGAAGTAGGCCGCGAACGCGCGCACGAGGGAGGAGGCCGTGGCCAGCGGCAGGTCGGCCAGCACGCGGCGCACCTCCTCGGCGGCCCCCTCGTCGCCGGCCTTGCTCGCCTTCGTCGTCAGCCGGACCCGCTCGACGGCGTCGAGCAGGTCCTGCCCGTGATGGCGCACGAGCGCCTGCCCCAGCAGCGTGGAGAGCCGCCGCACGTCGGCCCGGAGCTCGGGGCTGATGGGGTCGGTCCCGCGGTCGTCGGCGGCGGAGGTGCTCTCGGGCTGGGTCACGCCCCGACCCTACCGAGGGTGCCGCGGCGTCAGGACGCTGGCCGGGCGCACCACCGCGGCGTCCGCGGGCGGCACTCCCGTCTGCGCTCAGCCCTCGACCATGGCGCGCAGCCGGCGGACCGTGGCGAGGTTGCGCGCCGTGCCGGGGCCGGCGTCGGCGCGGCGGCGCAGCGCCGGGGCGTCCAGGGCGCGCACGAGCAGGCTGCGGCCGAAGCCGTCGGGGGTGCGGACCCAGAGGACGCGCCCGTCCACGACCGCCTCGTCGCGGGACCCGGCGTGGCGGGCCGCGTCGACCGCCTCGGCGACCGCGTCCCGGGTATGGCGGGTCAGCGGCTCACGGAAGAGGAAGGCGTGGACCTGCCGGAGGTCCTCGACGTCCGGCCACGGGCACCCGTCGTCGAGGGCGAGGACCTCCTCCCGGGGAAGGACGAAGACCTCGAGGTCCAGGCCGGTCGACCCGAGGAGCGCGTCGTGCAGGGCCCGCTCGAGCCCTGCGGGGTCCCCCGGCGCGGTGAGGACGAGGTTGCCGGACTGGATGTAGGTGGCCACGTCGGTCCACCCCAGGCCCTCGGCCACCTCCCGCAGGCGGGCCATGGGCAGCCGGTTGCCCTTGCCGACGTTGATGCCCCGCAGCAGGGCGGCATGGCTCGGGCTCATCGCAGCACCTCCTGGGCGCGAGCCTCTCACGGGCGCCGCTCCCGCAGGACCTCCCAGATGGCCCGGGCCGCCGGGGCGGCGGCGTCGCTGCCGAGGCCACCCTCCTCGACGACGACCACGACGACGTAGGCGGGGTCGTCGGCCGGGCCGTACGAGGCGTACCAGGAGGTCGACTGCCGGCCGAAGGCCTCCGCCGAGCCGGTCTTCCCGGCGACCGGGAACGCCTCGTGGGGCCAGCCGCGGAAGGCCGCCGCCCCCGTGCCGCGGACGTTGACACCCTCCAGGCCCTCGCGGACCACCGCCAGCGCGCGGTCGTCGAGCGCGACGGTGCCGAGCCCCACCGGCTCCAGCTCCTCGACGACCGTGCCGTCCTGGCGCTGCAGCGCCGCCGCGACCCGGGGCTGCCACATCCGGCCCCCGGTGGCGACCGCCGCGTAGACGACGGCCATCTGCAGCGGCGTCGTCGCCACGTCGCCCTGGCCGATGGAGAGGTTCACGGCGTCGCCGGGCCGCCACTGCCAGCCGTCGACGCAGCTCTCCCGGGCCAGCTGCTCGAGGAACTCCCGCCGCTCCCTCTCCTCCACCTCCGGGTAGCCGTCCTCGGCCCGGGCGCAGCTCTCCTCCCGGGTGGCCTCCCAGTAGTCGCGCCGCCACTGTCGCGAGGGCAGCGTGCCGGGGACCTCGCCGGGCAGGTCCACGCCCGTGGTGCGGCCCAGGCCGAAGCCTCGCGCGACGGCGAGGAACCGGTCGGCCGCGTCGGACGACGCCGCGATGCCGCCCTGCTCGCTCCAGTGGTCGAAGGCCCACCGGTAGAAGGAGGTGTCGCAGGACAGCTCGAGGATCTCGGGCAGCGTGAGCCGGCCGTGCGCCTCGGACTCGTAGTTGGTGAACTCCTGGCCGGCGATGGTGACCGAGCCGGGGCAGGCGTAGCGGCCCGCGGGGTCGACGCCGGTCTGCAGGGCCGCGGGCAGCGAGACGACCTTGAAGGTCGAGGCCGGGGGGAAGGTCTGGGCGACGAGCCGGTCGAGGAGCGGCTGGCCGCCCTCGGGGTCGAGCAGCTGCTCGTAGTCGGCCTGGCTGACGCCCGTGCTCCAGATGCCCGGGTCGTAGGTGGGCCAGCTGGCGGCCGCGAGGACCCCGCCGTCGTCCGGGCGCAGCACGACCGCCGCGGCCGAGCGGGCGGGGGCGCCACCCGCCCGCGCCGTCCGCACCGCGTCGGCGACGGCCCGCTCGGCGGCGGCCTGCACCTGCACGTCCAGGTGGGTGCGCACGTCCAGGCCCGGCACGGGACCCTCCCGGGAGAGCTGGCCGGTCACGACACCGCGCGGGTCCACGCTGACGGTGGTCGTCCCCGGGCGGCCCCGCAGGGCGGTGTCGTAGGTCTGCTCCAGGCCGGCCCGGCCGACCCTGTCCTGGGCGCCGACGAGCCCGTCGGAGGCCTCGACCTCCTCCTGCGTGGGGCGGCCCAGGTAGCCCAGCACGTGGGCCGCGTTGACCTCCTCCCCCGCCGGGTAGGCGCGGACCGGCAGCGCCTGCACCCCCACGCCGGGGAAGTCCTCGGGCTGCTCCAGGACCGCGAGCGCGCTGACCGGGTCCACCCCCAGGGCCACCGGCACCGGCTCGTAGGGGGAGCCGGAGAAGCACAGCGGCACGGGCGGCGCGTCGGTGGTCCCGCAGAGGCGGGTGCGGCCCCAGAGCTCCTCGACGGGCAGGCCCAGGGCGTCGGCGACCGAGGTCACGAGGGCCCGCCCCTCGTCCGGCTGCTCGAGCAGCACCTCCGGCTCGACCGTGACGACGGTGGAGGGGGCGTTGCCCGCCAGCGTCGTGCCGTCGCGGGCGAGGACCCGGCCGCGGAGGGCCGGCGTGGAGATCTCGCGGGTGCTGACCTCGGCGGCGGCCACCGCCGCCTCCTCGTGCCGCACGAGCTGCACGTCCCCCAGCCGGGCGACGAGGATGCCGCCGAGCACGACGACGGCCAGCACGATGCCCCACAGCGGACCGGTGGCCGGGCGGCGGCGGACGCGGGGCGGCACGACCTGGGGGCGGGGCACCTGCACCACCGGCCGGCGGCGCGACGGTGACAGGCCGCGACCCGTCACCGGTCCCACCCGGCGCGGGACCTGGTCCCCCGACCGCGGGAGAGCGCGGGCGAGGAGGGGTCGCCCCCGACCCGGCGCTCGAGGAGGAGCAGCAGGGGCAGGAGCACCGCGGCGACGACGGCCGTGACGACCCAGGACCACCCCAGGTCGGCGGGGCGCGCGAGGCCGACCCCGGCCGCCGACGCGACGCCCCGGACCGCGAGCACGAGACCGGCCGCCAGCACCGTGGCCAGCCAGGGCAGGAGCGGGGAGGCGACGACGAGCGGGCGGGCCAGGCCCAGCACGGCGCCGGCCGCCGCGTGGACGAGGGCCCCCGCCCCGAGCGGCGCGCCGCCCGGCGGCACGAGGTCGAGCATCCACCCGCCGGCGAGCCCGGCCAGGAGGCCGGCCGAGGGCCCGCGGACGAGCGCCACCGCCGCGACGACGACGAGCACGAGGTCGGCGCGGGGCACCCCGGACGGCGGCGGGAGCGCGCTGGGGAGCAGGACCGCGGCCAGGAGCAGGAGGCCCCTGGCCAGCACCGCCAGGAGGGTCCTCACGGCTGCTCCCGGTCGGGCTGGACGACGGCGACGAGGTCGAGGGTGTCGGTGTCGACGTAGGGCGCGACCACGGCCGTCCGCCCCAGCTGCCCGCGGTCGGGGTCCACCGCCGTCACCACCCCGAGCGGGACGCGCGAGACGTATGGGCGGTCGTCGGGGCTGCCCAGGGTGGTGACCCTGTCCCCCACCGCCACGGGGCTGTCGCCCAGCGCGGTGAGGGTGAGCTCGCCGTGCCCCCGCGGGGGCAGCCCCGGCGGCGCCGTCGCGGTCACGCTGCCGAGGGCGCCGTCTGCCCCGTCGGGGGCGCCGTCACCCTGTGCCGCGGCCTCACCGTCACCGTCCCCCGGCCCGTAGCGCACGCCGACGACGACGTCCGGGTCCCCCACGAGCAGCACGTCGGCGCTGCCGGGCGCGGTGCGCAGGACCCGCCCGACGAGGCCCTCGGTGGAGACGACCGTCTGGTCCTTGGCCACGCCGTCGCGCTCGCCCACGTCGATCGTCACGGTGCGGCCGCCGACGGGCGTGCCGGCGGGGGCGAAGGCGACGACGCGCGCCGGCACGAGCCGGTGGTCGCCCCACGTCGTGGCCCGCTGGAGCGACTCGAGCTGGCCGTGGCGCCGGACCTCCTCCCGCAGCCGGGTCACCTCGGCCGCGAGGGCGTCCCGCTCCTGCGTGAGCGCGCGCACCCGGTCGTCGTCCCAGCCCGCGAGGGCGGACTGCACCGGCGAGGTCACGGTGGACACGGCGGCCCGCACCGGCTCCCCGACCCCGGGGCGGGCGAGGTCGAGGACGAGGACGCCGGCGGTGGCCAGGACAAGGGCCGCGGCGGTGAGGCGCAGGGCGCGCTCGCGCGACGGCACGCCCGGCCCCTAGGTCCGCGGTGCGCCGACGAGCACCCGCCGGAGCACCGCGAAGTCGTCGACGCACGCGCCCGCGCCGCGGATGACGGCGTGCTGGGCGCCCTCGGCCACGCGCACGGGGACGCCGAGCTCGTGGCGCAGCCGCTCGGCCCAGCCGCGCAGGAGCGACCCGCCGCCGGTGAGGACGACGCCGTGGTCGAGCAGGTCGCCGGCCAGCTCGGGGGGGCAGACGTCGAGGACGAGCCGGACGACCTCGACGACCTGGGCGGTGACCGGCTCGACCATCCGCCGGACCTCCGCACCCGACAGCTCGACGGTCCGCGGGAGGCCGGTGGACAGGTCGCGGCCGCGCACGCGCACGGTCGGCTCCTGGGCCAACGGCCACACGGACCCGGCCCGGACCTTGACGTCCTCGGCCGAGCGCTCGCCCACGAGCAGGTCGTGGCTCTCCTTGAGGCCCCGCACGATCGCCTCGTCGACGTGGTCGCCGCCGACCCGCACGCTGCGGGCGTTGACGATGCCGCCCAGGCAGATCACGGCGACGTCGGTCGTGCCGCCGCCCATGTCGACGACCATCGAGGCGTGGGCCGACTCCACGGGCAGCCCGGCACCGATCGCCGCGGCCATGGCCTCCTCGAGCACGTGCACCCCTCGTGCGCCGCAGCGGAGGGCGGCGTCCTCGAGGGCCCGCCGCTCCACGGCGGTGACGCCGCTCGGCACGCACACGACCGCCCGCGGGCGGACGAGGCGGGAGGGGCGGACCCGCTGGACGAAGTGGCGCAGCATCTGCTCGGTCACCTCGGAGTCGGTGATGACCCCCTCGGACAGGGGACGCAGGGTGAGCACCCGCTCGGGAGTGCGACCGAGCATCTCGTGCGCGGCCGTCCCGGCGGCCACGAGCCGGCCCGTGCCGGTGTCGACCGCCACGAGCGACGGCTCGTCGAGCACGACCCCCCGGCCACGCACGTGCACCTGGGTGGTCGCGGTCCCGAGGTCGATCGCCAGGTCGCGACCGAGCGGGGCGAACCCGCCCGACCCCGTCCTCCGACCCGTCTCCACCCGGCGATCGTAGACAACGCCGCGCCCGCTCCCGCAGGGGCGCGCGGGGAGCACCGGGGTGACGCGGCGGGCCTGCTCTCAGGCCGGGGCGACGAGGCGCACGGAGCCGGCGACCGGCACCTGGGAGACCTTGGCCCCGGCGGCCTGGCAGGTCAGCCGCGCGGCCTCGCGCCGGTACTCCCGCACCTCGACCTCGACGAGCCGGCCGTCGCCCGTCCGCAACCGCACGAGGGTCGCGGCGGCCTCGCCGTCCGCGGGCTCGAGCGCCTCCGTGCCGGCGGGCTCGACCGACCCGCAGGGCAGGGGTCCCAGCTGCTCGTGCACCGCGACGAGAGCGGCCTGGACCGGGCGCGGGTGACCCGCCACCCCGCGCAGGGAGGCGGTGTCGGGGCGCCCGGACAGGTGCGCCTCGACGACGTCGCCGGCACCGGAGCTGTCGAGCCCTCCGTAGGTGGCGCCGTCGGGCAGCAGGAGCACGTTCGCCGCGAACCGGTCCCCGCCGGTGTGCGAGCACTCCCACGTCTGCTCGGGCCAGCGCGCCGACAGGCCGAGCGCGACCGGCCTGCCGCGGACGGCGCAGCAGACGTCCTTCTTGCCGTGGGTGCACACGAGCACGAGCGGCCGGTCCTCCCCCGGCGTGGCGTGCGCCGGGGCGTCACCGGGCGC
>JASKZT010000315.1 GCA_030145965.1 Ornithinimicrobium sp. | reverse complement strand
CGCCGTGCGGGAGGCGTTCCTCGCCCGTGGCCTGGCCGAGCCGGCGTTCCTCCTCGCCCCGAGGGCGGGGCGAGGAGGAAGGCCGGCTCGGTCAGGCCACGGACGAGGAACGCCTCCCGCACGGCGGTGGCGGTGTCCTGCAGCTGGTCACGACGCACGAGCACCACCGCCGAGCCGCCGAAGCCGCCGCCGGTCATGCGCGCGCCCTCGGCCCCGGCCGCGAGCGCCGACTCGACCGCGACGTCCAGCTCGGTGCAGGACACCTCGTAGTCGTCGCGCAGCGACCGGTGCGAGGCGGTCATGAGGGCGCCGGCCCGGGCCGGGTCCTGCTCGCGCAGGGCCGCGACGAGGTCGAGGACGCGGTCGTTCTCGGTCACGACGTGCCGCACCCGGCGAGAGCCGTCCGGCACGGCCGCCAGGGCCGCCCGCACGTCCGTGTCCCCCAGCGCGTCCGCCGGCAGGTCGCGCAGCGAGGGCAGCCCGAGCGCCTCGGCGGCCGCCTCGCAGGTGCGGCGACGCCGCTCGTACTGCCCGTCGGACAGGGAGTGGTGCACGCGGGTGTCGACGACGAGCAGCTCGTGCTCGGGCAGGGTCCAGGCGACCGGCCGGACGGTGGCGTCGCGGGCGTCGACGAGCAGGAGGTGCTCCTCGACCGCCCGCAGGGAGACGGTCTGGTCCATCCCCCCGGTGGCGGCACCGACGACCTCGTTCTCGGCCCGCACGCAGGCGAGGACGAGCTCCTCGACCGGCAGCGAGCCGAGGCCGGGGACCAGGTCGGCGAGGCCGAGCGCCACCGAGCAGGACAGGGCGGCGGAGGAGGACAGCCCGGCGCCCAACGGCACGTGGCCGTCGACGAGCACGTCGGCGCCGGTCTCCAGGGGGCCTACGTGGCCCGCCAGGACGGTGGCCACGCCGGCGACGTAGGCGGCCCAGCCCTCCGGCTCGCCGCGGCGGACGCGGGAGACCTCGCCCTGCCAGACGTCGTTCCGCTGCACGGACGCGACGCGCAGGACCCCGTCGTCGCGACGGCGGACGGCGGCGTAGGTGCGGTGGGGCAGCGCGAGCGGCAGGGCGAAGCCGCCGTTGTAGTCGGTGTGCTCACCGATGAGGTTGACCCGGCCCGGTGCCGCCCACACCCCGTCGGGGTCCCCGCCCAGCCACCGGGCGAACCGCTCGGTCAGCCCCCGTGCGGTCTCCGCGTCGTCGGCGGGCGCGCGCCACACCGGCTCACCGCCCACCTGGTCACCGGCCACCGGGCACCTCCCGGGCGTGGACGAGGTGCGCGTGCTCGGGGAGCAGCGAGAGCATGGGCAGGCCGTGCTCGGCGAGCACCCGGCCGCTCAGCGTGAGGCCGTCGCGGGCCCAGGGAGGGACATCGTGCCCGGTGGGGGGCGCCCCGGGGTGGGGCACCGTGACGCGGTAGCGCCGGTCGGGGTCGAGCCCGGGCAGCCGGACCCGGCCCGGCCCCGACTCGGCCCTCCGGACGGCGACGACGCCGTAGAGCGCCTCCGTCCGGTCCGGGGCGACGACGCCGTGGACCCACGTCGCGTCGTCGTGGTGGTCGCCGTTGACGACCGTGCCCGCGTGCAGCAGGTGCCGGTGGGCCTTGTGCAGGTCGACCCAGCCGGTGAGGGTGGCCAGCTCCTCCTCGGAGGCCGACGTGAGGTCCCACTCGATCCCCATGTGCCCCCACAGGGCGGTCTGCGCGCGGAAGGACAGGTCGTGGCGACGGCCGGTCGTGTGCGAGCGGGGCGAGCCGACGTGGGTGCCGACCCAGCCCGGCGGCAGGAGCGCGAAGGTCCAGCGCTGGATCTGCTGGCGCTCCAGAGGGTCGATGCAGTCCGAGGCCCACACCCGCACGCAGTGCTCGAGCACGCCGAGGTCGACACGGCCCCCGCCCCCCGCGCAGGACTCGATCTCCAGCCCCGGTCTGGCCTGGCGGACCTCCTCCATGAGGCGGTAGGCCGCCAGCGTCTGGGCACGCACCCCCGGCTCTCCGCCGGGCGCGTGGCCCGCGTCGTTCAGGTAGCGGTTGTGGTCCCACTTCAGGTAGGCGATGTCGTAGGTCCGCAGCAGCGCCACCAGCTGGTCCCGCACGTGCGCGTAGGCGCCGGGGTGGGCCAGGTCGAGCACGTGCTGCTGCCGCGACTCCAGGCCGCGCCGGCCGCCCGCGCTGAACAGCCACTCGGGGTGGGCGCGGGCGAGGTCGGAGTCGGCGCTGACCATCTCCGGCTCGACCCAGAGGCCGAACTCCATGCCCAGTCCCTGGACGTGCTCGACCAGCGGTCCGAGGCCCTGGGGCCAGACGTCGGCCGAGACGACCCAGTCGCCGAGGCTGGTCGTGTCGTCACGCCGCCCGCCGAACCAGCCGTCGTCGAGGACGAAGCGCTCGGCACCTACCCGCGCGCCGAGGTCGGCCAGGGCCGTGAGGCGCTCGAGCGACTGGTCGAAGTAGACGGCCTCCCACGTGTTGAGGGTCACCGGCCGCGGCCGCGCGGGGGCGTGCGGCCGGCTGCGCAGCCAGGCGTGGAAGCGCGCGGACACCTCGTCCAGACCCGTGCCGTGCGCAGCGTGCAGCCAGGGCCCCTCGTAGGACTCCCCCGGTCCCAGGCGGACCTCGCCGTGCTCGAGGGCCTCGCCGGAGCCGAGCACCCGGGAGCCGTTGTGGAGGCGCTCGGCATAGGACTGCTGGTTGCCGCTCCACCCCAGGTGCACGGCCCACACCTGGCCGTGGCGGAAGCCGAAGCCGGGCTCGCCCGCGCAGAGCAGGTGGACGGCATCGAGGCCCGTGCGACCGGTGCGCACCTCCCGGGAGTGGACGCCGGCACCGAAACGCTGGCGCTGCGGGATCCGCTCGTAGGTGTGCCGCCCGGTGAAGTCGAGCAGCTCCCCGGCCCGCTCGGGCACCGGCAGGGTCAGCCGCAGGGCGCCGACCTGGTAGGTCTCCTGACCGGTGTTGGTCAGGGTGCCGCGCAGGCGCAGCAGGCCGTCGGGGTGCAGCTCCAGCTCGAGGTCGAGGGCCAGCCCGGCCGCCTCGTCGGCCGAGCGCACCAGGACGCGTCGGCTGCCGTCGTCCGTCGTGGCGGTCAGCGGCGACCCGGAGGTGCGGAAGGCGGGCGACCAGTCGCGGCCGGCGCGCGAGCCCTCGACCCCCGGGCGGCCGAGCCAGCCCAGGGCGTGCTCCGGCACGACGCTCACCCGGTCGGCCACGTCGAAGGGGCTGTCCCCGCGCGCCGCGCGAGCGGCGGTCGACAGGGCGGCGAGGTCCTCGTCGGTGACCGGGCCGAGGTCGGCGCCCCAGTGCCGCACGACGGGCAGGAGCCCCTCGGCGAGCTCGAGGACGAGGGAGGTGCCGGAGGCCCGCAGGTGGAGGTGGGCGGCGTCGGTCACGGTGGTCACCGCACCACCTCACCCGACGTGGGTCGCATGTGTCCAGTCCGGAGGGACCTCAGGTGCGTGCGGGGTCCTGCTCCAGCGCCTCCAGGAGCAGCCCCAGCGCCTTCTCGGTGGCGCGCTCGACCACCTCCGACGGGTCCCCCTCCAGCTCGAGCCGGTGCGTGCTGGCCCCGGAGGGCACCTTGACGCCGACGTAGACGGTGCCGGGGTCCTCGCCCTCCTCGGGGTCGGGACCGCCCACGCCGGTGGTGGACACCGCGGCGTCCGCCTCCAGCACCCGGGCCGCCCCGTGCGCCAGCTCGTCGGCGCAGCGGTCGCAGACGAGCGGGCCCGGGGTGACGCCGAGGACGTGCTGCTTGACCCGCGGGGAGTAGGCGACGACGCCCCCGTGGTACCACTCGCTGGCGCCCGGGGCGGCGGCCAGGGCCGAGGAGACCGCCCCGCCCGTGAGCGACTCGGCCGCCGCGACCGTGAGGCCGCGCTCGGTCACCAGCTCGGCGATCCGTCCTGCGAGATCTGCGCTACGTGTCATCGCGTCATCGTAGGAACGGCCCGCACGCTCCGCCCGCCCGAGCGCACCCACATCCTCGATGCGGCCGGAGGTGCCGCGCCGTCGTACGGTGACCGGATGGCCAGGTTCCTGACCCTGATGCGGCTCCGTGTGGTCACCGTCGCCTTCAAGGCCGCCATCGCCTGCGGGCTGGCCTTCTACCTCGGCTCGCTGCTCCCGGCACCGGTCGACGAGTACCGGTACTACGCCGCGCTCGGCGCGTTCACCGTCGTCGGCCTCGTCCTGGCCGACTCGGTCAAGGAGTCGCTGCAGGTCTTCGGAGCCGTGTCCGTCGGGGTCGGCGTCGCAGCCCTGGCGCAGTGGGTCTCCGGGGCCAACGCGGTCACGGTCGCGGTGACCATCGCCGTCTGCTTCCTCCTGGCCTCGGCCCGGCTCTTCGGGGTGCAACGCACGTGGGCGCCGCTGGCCGGGCTCTTCGTGCTCGCGGCGGCGGGCTCCGACCCCGAGCCGATGGCGCTGGGCTACCTCGTGCAGCTACCGCTCGGCGCGCTCGTGGGTGTGGCCGTCAACGCCCTGCTCCTCGCACCGCTGGGGGACGACGACCTGGAGCCGGCGTCGGCGCAGGCGCTGGTGCTGCTCTCGGGGCAGATGGCCAGCTACGCCGACCTGCTCGAGGAGCAGCGCCGGGCCCAGGAGGACACCGACGTGGCCGACCGGCGCGACGACGTCGTGCACGCCAACGTCGTGGAGCTCGAGGACGCCCAGACCCGGCTGCGCGCGGCGATCGTCCAGGCGCGGCGGGCGCTGCGCGGCAACCCTCGCGCCCGGCTCCACGCGGAGCGCCACGCGGCCGCGCTCGACCGGGCCGAGGCGATCAACCGGTGCTCGGCCACCCTCCTGGCCGTGGGGGTCGTGCTGGCCCAGTCCGGGGCGCCGGAGGACGAGGAGGGGACCCGCGCGCGGCAGCACGCGGGCCAGGCCCTGCGGTGCGCCTCCGAGGTCTTCGCCGACCCCGAGACCGCGCGCCAGCGTCCGGACCTGCTCCGGGACACCGAGCAGCGCGTCGAGGACATGATGCAGCTCGTCCGCTCCTCCGCCTCCGCCGGCAGCCTGGACCACGTGCTCTTCGGGGCGCTGGGCGTCACCCTGCGCGACTGCCTGCAGACCTTCGCCCGGCGGGTCGCAGGCACCGACCTGCCGGGGGGGCGGACGGAGGACTAGCTGCCGCGTCGCGGGCGGGGGTCGTGCACCCCTGGGGGTGAGGGGGCCGGGACCGCTTGCCGCCCCTGTCATGTCTTCC
>JASKZT010000318.1 GCA_030145965.1 Ornithinimicrobium sp. | reverse complement strand
AGGAGGTCGGCCTCGTCGAGGACACGGGCACCGGGGCGGGCCGGCGCCGCGTCTGGCGCGCCGCCCCCCTGCCCGCGGCCACGGTCGCGCTCGGGTGGGCCGAGGACGAGCCGCTGGAGGAGGACGACGCCCAGGCCGTGGACTGGCTCGCGCAGGACTACCTGGCCCACTTCGGGGACCGGGCCCAGGCGTGGCTGCGGCAGCGCGCGGACTGGGAGTCGACGTGGCAGGAGGTCTGCGGCCTGGAGGACCACGCGGTCCAGGTGAGCGCCGAGCAGGCCACCGCGATGAGGGCCGAGCTGCTGGAGGTGCTCGAGCGCTACCGTCGCGTCGGCCAGGGCAACCCGCAGGCCAGGCGGGTCGTCGTCTACACGTGCGCGCTGCCGGTCGACCCCCGGCGCTGAGGCGTCCCTCGCGCGGGCGGGGGTCGACCGGTCAGGTCAGCCCGCGGTGTGGAGCAGCAGGTCGGGCGAGCCCTTGAGGTCGCTCACCACGCCGACGGTGGCCGTGGACTCCAGGGCGCTCTCCACCTGGGCGGGGCTGGAGGCCGGGGCACCCTGCAGCACGAGGGCCGCGGCCCCGGCGACGTGCGGGGAGGCCATCGAGGTGCCGGAGATCGTGTTGGTCTGGGTGTCGCTGCGGTGCCACGCGGAGGTGATGCCGACGCCGGGGGCGACGATGTCGACGCACGGGCCGTAGTTGGAGAAGGACGCGCGGCGGTCGGCGCTGTCGCTCGCGGCGACCGTGATCGCGCTCGGGGCGCGGGCCGGGGACTTCGTGCAGGCGTCGGTGTTCTCGTTGCCGGCGGCCACGACGGTGGTCACGCCCGCCCGGGTCATCCGCTCCACGGCCTGGTCGATGGAGGCGTCGGCGCTGCCACCGAGGCTCATGTTGGCCACGGAGGGGCCCGAGGCGTTGGCGGCGACCCAGTCCATGCCGGCGACGACGCCGGACCAGGTGCCCGAGCCGCGGCAGTCGAGGACCCGGACGGGGTAGAGGTTCACGTCCTTGGCCACGCCGTAGGTCGTGCCCCCGACCGTGCCCGCGACGTGGGTGCCGTGGCCGTTGCAGTCGTCGGTGCCGCCCTTGCCCTTGGCGAAGTTCGCCCCGGCCTTGACGCGGGAGCCGAACTCGGCGTGCGTCGCCCGGATGCCGGTGTCGAGGACGTAGACGTCCACGCCCGCCCCGGTGGCGGTGTAGCGGTAGACGCCGTCCAGCGGCAACGCCCGCTGGTCGATGCGGTCCAGGCCCCACGTGGCGCCGCGCTGCTCGGCCGAGATCGTGACGACGCCGTCGCGCTCGACCGAGGACACGGCCGGGTCGGCGGCCAGGGCACGCGCCTGGGCCGGCGTCATCACCGCGGCGTAGCCGCCCAGGGTGTCGTAGCTGCGCTCGACCTGCAGGCCACGGGCCCTGGCCGAGGCGACCGCCCTCGCGGTCGCGGTCGCGACCTTCGCCCGGGCCGCGCCGGTGTCCGAGCCCTGCCCGACAGCGTCGCCGGCCTCGAGCATGACGATGTAGCCCGTCGCGCCGGAGGAGGCCGAGGCCGTCGGGGCGGCCGTGACGGCGGCGGCACCGGGGGCCGCCGTCATGGCGGCGGCTGCCGCCGACGCGACGAGGGCGGCGAGGATGCGGGGTCGGACGGCCATGGAGGCGCTCCTTCACGAGAGGGTGACGTGCGCCACGTCGTGCGCGGCACCCGACCATCGTCGGAAGGCCACGGGCCGTCGGCAAGCGTCTTGACCAACTCGGAACGCATCCCATACCCCGGCTTGACCGGACGCCCAGGGTCTCGGCGGGCGCGGCCACGACGCACGTCGGTGCGGGTCAGGGCGCCGGTCGGTACACCTGGTCGTCCACCACCCGGGCGTACGGCGGCGGCCACGGCAGGTCGTGCCCGAGGCGGTGGGCCGCCCGGTGCCACCAGCGAGGGTCGGCGAGGGCCGCACGTGCGATGAGCACGACGTCCGCCCGGCCCTCGGCCAGCACCGCCTCGGCCTGCTCGGGGGTCGTGATCATGCCGACCGCCGCCACCGGGATGTCGACCGCCCGGCGGACCTCCTCGGCGAAGGGGACCTGGTAGCCGGGGCCGACCGGCACCCGGGGCGCCGGCTCGTTGCCCCCGCTGGAGATGTCGAGCAGGTCGACCCCCCGCTCCTCGAGGTGGCGGGCCAGCGCGACGGTCCGGGCCAGGTCGCCCTCGAGCCCGCCGGGAGCGTCCGCGCTCCAGTCGGTGGCCGAGAGCCGCACGAGCAGGGGGATGCGCTCGGGCAGCGCCCTGCGGACGACGTCGACCACCTCGAGCAGCAGGCGGCTGCGACCGCGGTCCGACCCGCCGTACCCGTCGTCCCGGGTGTTGACCAGGGGGCTGAGGAACTGCGCCAGCAGGTAGCCGTGCGCGGCGTGGATCTCGACGGCGTCGAACCCGCACGCGACCGCCCGGCGGGCCGCCTGGGCGAAGTCGTCCACCACGCCCCTGACGTCGCCGGCGGACATGGCCCGCGGTGCGGCGAGCCTCCCGAACGGCGCGGCCGTGGGCCCCTGCGTGACCCAGCCGCCGTCCTCGGGAGAAACGGTCCCGGAGCGCTCGTGGAACGGTGCGTGGACCGACGCCTTCCGTCCGGCGTGGGACAGCTGGACGCCGACGGGGGTCCCGACCAGGTGCAGCTGACGCACGATGCGCCGCCAGCCCGACACGTGCTGGTCCTCCCACAGGCCGGCGTCCCACGGCGAGATGCGGCCAGCGCTCGACACCGCGGTGGCCTCGGTCATGACCAGCGGTGCGCCACCGGTCCCGAACCCCATGAGGTGGGCCAGGTGCCAGTCTGTGACGAACCCCGGCTCGGAGCTCCGGCACGAGTACTGGCACATCGGCGACACCCATACCCGTCCCGGGACGGTGAGGCCCCGCAGGGTGAGCGGTCGGAAGATCTCGGGGGTCGAAGGCACGCCCCTCAGTGTGCCAAACACCCCGGACACGACTGCGCCCCCGTCCCGAGTTTCCTCGGGACGGGGGCGCAGTGCTAAAGGTGGTCCGGCGGTGTCCTACTCTCCCACACCGTCTCCAGTGCAGTACCATCGGCGCTGTCAGGCTTAGC
>JASKZT010000306.1 GCA_030145965.1 Ornithinimicrobium sp. | reverse complement strand
TCTCCGCGGCCGGCGCCGCCGCCGCGCAGCGCCACGGCGTCGACGCCCCGACCGCACACCTCGTCTGGCAGACGCTCGTGGGTGCGGGCCGCGTCTCGCACGAGCGGCTGCACGACTACCTCCTCAAGGCCGTGCGCGAGGCCAAGCTGCACAGCACGTGGGTCGAGCCGGACGAGGACTACGAGCAGCGGGTGATGGCCCTGGCCGACGAGATGGTCGGCCACGAGGGCGAGACCAGCGAGGCCATCGCGGCGGCCGTCCGCGACAACGAGCTGACGATCCGGACCCTCACCCTGGCCCAGAAGCTCGTGCAGCTCACCCTGCCCGGCGTGCCCGACACCTACCAGGGCTCGGGGCTGGTCGACCTCAGCCTCGTCGACCCCGACAACCGGCGCCCGGTCGACTACGACGAGCGCCTCCAGCGGCTGCGGCGCCTGGACGAGACCGGCCGGCCGCAGGACCTCTCCGACGAGGTGCTGTGGGTGACCTCGCGGGTGCTGCGCCTGCGCACCTGGCTGCCGCAGGCCTACGGGCCCGGCGCGTCCTACGAGCCGGTCGTCGCCGACCCCTCGCCGCACGTCCTGGGCTTCCTGCGCGGCGGCGTGGCGGCCACCCTGACGATCCGGGCGCCGCGGGCGCTCGGCGCGGCCGGCGGGCTCGGGGACACCCGGGTGCTGCTGCCGCCGGGCCACTGGCGCGACGCCCTCACCGGCGCCGACCACCACGTCGGGGAGGAGGGCGTGCTGGCCGCCGACGTGTTCGCCACGGCCCCGGCCGCCGTCCTCGTCCGCGCCCGCGACCTCGAGGAGGGACCCCGATGACTCCGACCTCGCCGCGCGCGGCCGAGCACACCTACCGCGTCTGGGCGCCGGCGGCCGGCACGGTCGAGCTGCGGATCGGGGCGGACGGCGGGCGGGCCGTGCCGATGCGCGCCCTCGAGGGCGGTTGGTGGCAGGCCGAGGCCGACCCCGGCGACGGGCGCTACGCCTTCGCCGTCGACGACCACCCGCCCGTGCCGGACCCGCGCTCGCGGTGGCAGCCCGAGGGCGTGCACGCCCCGAGCGCGCTCGTCGACACCACGGGCTTCGCGTGGACCGACCAGGGATGGGGCGGCGTGGAGCTGCGGGGCGCCGCCGTCTACGAGCTGCACGTGGGCACCTTCACCCCCGAGGGCACCTTCGACGGGGCCGTCGAGCGGCTCGACCACCTCGTCGACCTCGGCGTCTCCGTGGTCGAGCTCATGCCCGTCGCCGCCTTCCCGGGCCGGCACGGCTGGGGGTATGACGGCGTCGCCCCCTTCGCGGTGCACGAGCCCTACGGCGGCCCGGCGGGGCTGGCCCGGCTCGTCGACGCGGCGCACGCGCGGGGCCTGGCGGTCTGGCTCGACGTCGTCCACAACCACCTCGGGCCGAGCGGCAACTACCTCTCCCGCACCGGTCCCTACTTCACCGACCGGCACCACACGCCCTGGGGCGAGGCGGTCAACCTCGACGGCCCTGAGTCGGACGAGGTGCGGGCCTACCTGCTGGACAACGTGCGCATGTGGCTCGAGGACTACCACCTCGACGGGCTGCGGCTCGACGCCGTGCACGAGCTGCAGGACGACCGCGCCGTGCACGTGCTGGAGGAGATGGCCGCGCTGGCCGACGAGGTGGGTGCCCGCACCGGGGTGCCGCGCACGCTCGTCGCCGAGTCCGACCGCAACGACCCGGCCACCGTGGCCCGACGGGCGCCCGGCGGTGCCGGCGGGCTGGGGCTGCACGGGCAGTGGTCGGACGACGTGCACCACGCGCTGCACACGACGCTCACGGGGGAGGCGCAGGGCTACTACGGGGACTTCGCCGCCGACCCGGGCGCGCTCGCCAAGGTGCTGGGCCGCACACCCTTCTTCCACGACGGCACGCACTCCAGCTTCCGCGGCCGGGTCCACGGGCGGCCGGTCGACCCCGCGGTGACCCCCGGGTGGCGCTACGTCGCCTCGCTGCAGACCCATGACCAGGTCGGCAACCGGGCCGCCGGCGACCGGGTCGGGCACGGGCTCCCGCCGGGGCGGCAGGCGGTCGGGGCCGCGCTCCTGCTCACCTCCCCCTACACGCCGATGCTCTTCATGGGGGAGGAGTTCGCCGCGTCCACGCCGTGGCAGTACTTCACCGACCACGAGGAGGACTGGCTCGCCGAGGCGGTCAGCGAGGGGCGCCGGCGCGAGTTCGCCGAGCACGGCTGGTCCCAGGAGGTGCCGGACCCGCAGGCGGAGAGCACCGTGCACGCCTCCACCCTGGACTGGGCCGAGCCGGGGCGGGAGCCGCACGCGCGGATGCTGGCGTGGTACCGCACCCTCCTGCGCCTGCGCCGTGAGCTGCCCGCGCTGCGGGACACGCCGCTCGGCGCCGGGGAGGTGGGGCGCGCGCCGGCCGACCGGGGCAGCGGGGAGCTGCTGACGGTCCGCCGCGGGGACGTGCTCGTCGTCGCGGTGCTCGGCGAGGACCGCGCCTCGCTGGAGACGGGCGGCGAGGTGCTCGCCTCCTTCGGCGACGTCGCCGAGCGCGACGGCCGGCTGGTCGTCGGCGCCGACTCGGTGGCGGTGGTGGGAGGCGCGCGGTGAGCGAGGAGAGGCAGCGCCGTCCCTTCCACCGGCCCACCTACCGCCCCCCGGAGTCGCTGGAGAGCGCCGCGGGCGGGGTCGACCCGCTGGAGGCGGTCGAGGCCGCCCACCGCACCGCCGAGCTCGTCGTCGGGCGAGGGCGGGACACCGACGACCCGGAGCTGACGGCCCGGCTCGTGGGTCTGGTGCAGGAGGTCGGCCTGTCCACGGTCGCCGAGATGTGGTCCGACCGGCCGGCCCGGACGCTGCCCGGGGCGCTCTGGCGGCTCTACCTGCTCCACGAGTGGGTGCAGCGCCGGCCCGAGGACGTCGGCCGGCTCTACGCCGAGGGCGCCGCCCACGTGGAGGTCTACCGCGCGATCGCGGGCGTCACCGAGCCCCCGGACCCGGACGGCCTGCGACGGCTGACCGAGCAGATCCTCAGCGGGGTCTTCACGGGCGACCTCGCCGTCGCCCTGGAGCGGGCCTCGGCCTTCTGCCACGTCATGGCCGTCGGTCTGGCCGAGCCCGCCGCCGAGGACGTCCCGGGGGAGCAGGTGGTGCGCGGCGCCCGCATGCGCGACACCGCCGACGACCTCACCGCCTGCGCCCGCCTCTGGCGCCTCAACAACCTCCACTGATCCCACCGCGACGCGCGTCGGGCTGCGCGCCGGACGCCTCGTGCAGGTCGGCGGCAGGCCGCCCGGCCTGCCATCCTGGACGCGTGACGCTGTCCCGACGGCTCCAGGGCGTGGTCGACGCCCTTCCGCTGCGCCCGGGCCTGCGGGTGATCGAGGTCGGGGGCGCCCCGGGCGCGGCCGCGCGAGAGGTCGCGCGCAGGGTCGGCCCGGACGGGCGGGTGCTCGTCCTCGACCGCTCCGCCCGCGGGGTGGAGCTGACGCGCGCCTCCTGCGTGGCCGAGATCGCCGACGGTCTGCTCGAGGTCCGTCTGGGCAGCGTCGAGCACGCCCGTCTGGAGCCGGGCGAGGCCCCCTACGACCTCGCCTTCGCCTGCCGGGTCGGCGTCCTGGACGGGCGCCATCCCTCCGGGCTGGACGCTGCGGTGGCGTCGCTGCGGGGCATGCTCGTCCCGGACGGGCCGATCCTGGTCGACACCGGCGAACCCCTGCGGGTCCTCGACCGAGGCGAGACCGGGAGCCACCCTGCGGGACGGCATACCAGCCGGATGTGAGGACCGCCACATCGGGCGGCATGGGGAACAATGGCGCCGAGGCCCTCGTTGGACCTCACTGCGTGCCGGGCCGCGGTAGCCCCGGGCTCCAACATTCGCCGCTACGAGCGGCCTCGCGCCGAGAGGCGCTTCCCGGCCCGGCACGCGACTCCCCCCGCGACGGTAGGTCCGTCCGGGGGTTCTTCCGTCTCGGCCTCGCACCGTCGTGCGGGCTCCCGCCACCACCCCACGTGTCCGGTGGGCGTGGGACCCACCACCCCACGTGTCCGGTGGGTCAGTCGGAGCGGTGGCGCTCGAGCGCGACGACGCGGGCGTCGTCGCCGGTGCCGGCCATCGTGCAAGCGAGGATCTCGCCCTTGTCGAGCGAGGTGTCCGCGAGGTGGGTGAGGAGGCGGCGCGGGTGCGCGGGCAGGTCGTCGGCGGCGCGCCGCGCGAGCGTGCGCAGCACCGGCGCGAGCACGGGGCCGTGCGTGCACAGGGCGGCGGGCCGGCCCGCCCGCAGCACCTTGGCCAGGTGGCGCTCGACCTTGC
>JASKZT010000291.1 GCA_030145965.1 Ornithinimicrobium sp. | reverse complement strand
AGCACCCCCCGAGCATCACGGCCTACCCCGACGGGCCGCTGGTCGTGCGCGGCGACGTCGAGCTGCTCACCGTGGACGGTGAGCCGATCCCGATGCGGGACGGGCCGGTGGCGCTGTGCCGGTGCGGGCTGTCGAGCATCAAGCCCTTCTGCGACTCGACGCACACGCGCAGCAGCTTCAGCGCGGACTGACGTCCGGCGCCTCGTGGCCGACCGGTCGCCGCCCCAGCCACAGCGCGACGACCGCCGCCAGGGCCGCGCAGAGACCGGCCCCGGTCAGGACGGTCTGCACCTGGACGACGGCGGCGTCGAGCAGCGCGTCGGTGTCCGTGGGGTCGGCCAGCGCCGCGACCTCGAGGGTGAAACGACGCAGCCCCCACGAGGTGAGCACGGCCAGGCCGACGACCATCCCGACCATCCGGGCGACGACGACGAGCGAGCTCACCGTGCCGTGGCCGTCCTCGCGGGCGTCGGCCAGCGCGGCGTCGTTGACGGGCGCGATCGCCAGCCCCACGCCCAGCCCCGCCCCGACGAGCGGGAGCGTGGTCGCGACGAGGTCCTCCAGGGAGGTGCGCTCCCACTGCGCCATGGCCAGGATCGACACGGCTGCCAGGGCGAGGCCCGGGGCGGCGACGAGGGCCGGGCCGACCCGCCGCAGCAGCCAGCCGCCGAGCACGGCGCCCACCGGCACGGCCACGAGGAAGCGCACGAGCACCAGGGCGGCGTCGGTCTCGTCGGTGTCCTGGACCAGCCGCGACAGCAGCGGCACGTCGACGACGACGGCCACGATGGCGGCCCCGACGAGCACGCTCACCCCCAGCGCGGGCCAGACCCGGCGCCGGACCACCCCGCCGGGCACGAGCGGATGACGCGCGGTCCGCTGCCGCACGAGGAAGGCGACGGTGGCGAGGAGCGCCAGGGGCAGCAGCCACAGCCCCCACTCCCCCAGCACCTCGGTCTCGGGGTCGGCGGTGGAGAAGGTGAGCACCACCGCACCGAGGGCGACCGCGACGAACGTCGCCCCGAGGAGGTCGGCCCGCAGCAGGAGCGGCAGCCAGCGCCGCGCGGTGACGAGGGTCAGCAGGACCCAGGCGACGGCGGCGGCGGCCCCGACCGGGGTGAGGACGCGCGAGCCGGAGGTCGGGTCGAACGGGACGAACGGCCCGCCCAGCGCGATCGACGTGGTCAGCGCCGACGGCGCCCACAGGGCCAGGGTGGTGAGCGCGGCGGCCACGAGCGCGAGGAGCGCCGCGAGGGCCGTCAGGCCCCGGCGCGCGGCCCCGCGGGAGGAGGGCGGGGCCGCGGCGACCTCCCGTTCCGGGCGCAGGGCCAGCACGCCGACGAGGCAGGCCAGGCCGAGCACGACGTTGAGCCAGAAGATCTCCCGCCAGCCGGCGACGGCCAGCACCAGCGCGCCCAGCAGCGGGCCCAGCACCGAACCCAGCTCCTGGACCCCGCCGACGACGCCGAGCGGCATACCCCTGCGGCCGGGAGGCCACAGATCCGCGACGAGGGCGAGGGTGGCGGGCACGAGGCCGCCCCCGCCCAGGCCCTGGAGGAAGCGGCCGCCGACCATGACCGGCAGCTCCACCGCGACCGCGGTGACCGCCGAGCCGACGACGAAGACCACCAGGCACCACAGGAGGATCCGGCGGCGGTCGACCAGGTCGGACAGGCGCCCGATGAGCGGCAGCACGGCGATGTAGCCCAGCAGGAAGCCGGAGACGATCGGCGTCGCCCGCTGCAGCGACTCGATGCCCACGCCGACGCCGGCCATCATGTCGGTCAGCGCCAGGACGACGACGTAGGTGTCCGCGGCGGCCAGCGCCACCGCGAGCGCGGCGACGGCGAGCAGCGACCGCGCCCGGTGCCCCGGCCCGGCCCCTGCGCCGTCCGGGTCCCCCCGCCCCACGGTCAGGGCCGGGTCACGGTGACGGGCTCGCCGTAGCGGGTCAGCGTGACCGTGTAGGTCGAGGTCGCGGGCGGGTAGAACGGCCCGGTGATCGTGACCGTGCGCAGCTGCCAGCTCTCCTCCACCAGCCCGTAGGTGACGTCGAAGGAGGCGTCGGCGTCGCCGGCGAGCAGCAGGGCGGTGACGGCCTCGCCGGGCAGCGTGCCGGTGACCTGCTGGACGACCTCGGCGCCCTCGCGGGCGCGGTCGCCGAACCGAGGGTCCTCGGTCCGCGGCAGGAGCCCGACGAGCCCGTCCTCGGGGTCGAAGAGGGTGGCAGGGTCGGGCACGTCGAGGTCGGCCGGGTCGGTGCGCACGTGCGCCGGCGTGAAGGGCAGCCGCACCCAGAGGTCGCCGTCCAGGGCGACCGTCGGCACGTCGGCCTGGATGCCGGCGAGCTTGGCCGTGATGGTGCCGTCGAAGGCCGGCGGGTCCATCGTGCCGTCGCCCTCGGCGCTGATGACGTAGGTGCTCACGTCCTCGGGCAGCTCGGTGCCCACCATCGCCAGGTGCACGGTGCCGGCGTCCACGAGGACGTCGCGGGCCTGCTCGAGCCGGTCGGCGGCCGTGGGCGCCTCGGTCGTCGGCGCCTCCTCCGCCTCCTCCTCCCCACCGTCGTCGCAGCCGACGAGCACGAGGGCGGCCGCGAGGGCCAGCGCGGGCACGGACCGCCTGGTGGGGTGCATGGGGCCAGTATGTCGTGCGGCCGGGGGCCGCGCGGGTCGACCGGCGGCCCGTCGGGCGGGCCGGTCAGCCGAAACGGCCGGAGATGTAGTCCTCGGTCGCTTTCTGGGTCGGGTTGTTGAAGATGGTCTGGGTCGTGTCGTACTCCACCAGCTCGCCCGGCCTGCCGGTCGCCTCGAGGTTGAAGAAACCGGTGCGGTCGGACACGCGGGCGGCCTGCTGCATGTTGTGGGTGACGATGACCACCGTGTACTCGGTCTTCAGGTCGTTGATGAGGTCCTCGATCGCCAGCGTGGAGATCGGGTCCAGGGCCGAGCAGGGCTCGTCCATGAGGATGACCTCGGGCTGGATCGCGATGGCACGGGCGATGCACAGCCGCTGCTGCTGGCCGCCGGAGAGACCCGAGCCGGGCTTGTCGAGCCGGTCCTTGACCTCGGTCCACAGGTTGGCGCCCCGCAGCGCACGCTCGGTCAGCTCGTCGGCCGCCCTGCCGGAGATCCGCTTGGAGTTGAGCCGGACGCCGGCGATGACGTTCTCCTTGATGGACATGGTGGGGAAGGGGTTCGGCCGCTGGAAGACCATACCGATCTGGCGGCGGACGTCGACGGGGTCGACGTTCTTGCCGTACAGGTTCTGGCCGTCGATGCTGACCTCGCCCTCGACACGGGCGCCGGCGATGACCTCGTGCATGCGGTTGAGGGTCCGCAGGAAGGTGGACTTGCCGCAGCCGGAGGGGCCGATGAACGCCGTCACCGAGCGGGGCTCGATCGTCATGGTGACGTCCTTGACGGCGTGAAAATCGCCGTAGTAGATGTCGAGATCGTTGATGTCGATGCGCTTGGACATGAGGGGATTCTCTCCGATTCTGGTCAGCGGGCGGTCTTCGGCGCGAAAAGCTTGGCGATGAAGCGCGCCAGCAGGTTGAGGGCGACCACGATGAGGACCAGCAGCAGGGCTGCGGCCCAGGCGCGCTCACGACTCGGCTCGATGACGGCCGGGCTCAGTGGCTTCGTGAACATCCAGTAGGTGTAGACGGCCAGCGAGTTGATCGGGCCGCTGAGGATGTCGAAGTTGAACTGCCGGGCGTAGCCGACCGCCACGAGCAGCGGCGCGGTCTCGCCGATGACCCGGGCGATGGCCAGGGTGACGCCCGAGGCCAGGCCGGAGGCCGCGGTGGGCAGCACGACCTTGACGATGGTGCGCCACTTCGGTACCCCCAGCGCCAGCGCGGCCTCGCGCAGCTCGTTAGGGACGATCCGTAGCATCTCCTCGCTGTTGCGGACGACCGTCGGGATCATCAGCACAGCGAGCGCGATCGACCCGGCCAGGCCCATCTTCGCGTCGCGGGGCCCGAAGATCTGCACGAAGAGCGCGAAGGCGAAGAGGCCGGCCACGATCGACGGGATGCCGGTCATGACGTCGACGAGGAAGCGGATGCCGCGCGAGAGGCGGTTGCCGCCGCCGTACTCGACGAGATAGATGGCGGTGAACATGCCGATCGGGATCGAGATGACCGCCGCGACACCGGTGACGATGAGCGTGCCCACGATCGCGTGGCCCGCGCCACCGCTCAGCGACACCTCACCGTTGGCGTAGGCCTGGTCGTTGCTCCCGGTCACGCCGCGCATGTCCTGGGTCCAGAAGTTCGGGCTGAAGGCCAGCGGCAGGCCTTGGCTGATGACCGTCCACAGCATGGAGACCAGCGGCACGATGGCGCAGACGAAGGCGGCGTAGACCAGCCAGCGGACCACCACGTCGGCGCCGACCCGGGCGCCGCCGACCTGCCGGTAGACGAGGTGGGTCACGACGAGGAAGGCGACGAAGGAGATGACCAGGGCCAGGACCATGTGCAGGTCGACGACCAGCCACAGAAGTGCCCAGAGCAGGATCGCCCCGAGCCCGATCAGGATCTGGTGACGCTGGGTGGTGGGGCGGACCTCGGAGAGCACGACGCCCTGAACCTGGTCGAGCCGGGAGTGGTGGAGGTCGCCCTCGGGGGGCGAGATCTGCGTGCTCATCAGTTGGCTCCGGAGAACTCGGACCGCTTGTCGACGATCCAGCGGGCGATCAGGTTGACGACCAGCGTGATGACGAACAGCACCAGGCCGGCGGCGATCAGCTCGGACAGCCGCAACCCGGAGGCCTCGGGGAAGTTGAGCGCGATCTCGGCCGGGATGGTGTTGTTGCCGCTGCCGATGAGGTTCGTGGTGAACACGCCCGGTGACAGGATGATGGCGACGGCCATCGTCTCGCCCAGCGCCCGGCCCAGGCCCAGCATGACGCCGCCGATGACACCCGGCATACCGAAGGGCAGGACCGCCGTGCGGATCATCTCCCACTGGGTGGCGCCGAGGGCCAGGGCGGCCTCCTGGTGCAGGCTCGGGGTCTGCAGGAAGACCTCGCGGGAGACCGAGGTGATGATCGGCAGGA
>JASKZT010000284.1 GCA_030145965.1 Ornithinimicrobium sp. | reverse complement strand
GGGGGGGGGGGCCTGGGGTGGGGGGGGGGGGCGGGGGGGGGGGGGGGGGGGGCGGCCGGCCGGGGGGGGGCGCGGTCGGACCCGCCGGCGGGGTGGGGGTCGGGGCAGGCGTGGCCGGGTCGGGGGGCGCTGCGGTGGGGGTCGGCGCGGCGGTCCGGGGGTCGCCGGTCGGGGACGGCGCGCTCGTCGGGGCGGGCGCCGGCGGCGTGGGCGCGGTCGTGGTCGTGGGCGTGGGCGTGGTCGTGGTGGTGGTCGGCGTCGGGGTGCCCGGGCGGGGCGGTGCCGCGGAGGTGGCGGTCGGCGCCTCGGTCCCCGCGTCCGCCGTGGCCTCGTCCGTGCCCTCCGCCGTGCCGTCGTCCGTCGCCGTGGGCACCGTCGTCGGGTCGTCCGTGACGGCGGGAGCCGGTGGTGCCGGTGCCGCCACCGAGAGCAGCAGCCACCCGCCGTCGCCCGCGAGGGTGAGCTGGCCGCCGCCGGCGAGGGCCTGGACCCAGAAGTCCTCCGCGACCTGCACGTCCTCGGAGCAACCCACGTCGTCGCTGACCGGCACGGCGGCGGGAAAGCGCCCGCGGTCGTCGAGCACCGGCCCGGGCAGCGCCGCCGACCCGCAGCTGCCGATGGTCATCCCCCAGCCGCCGCCGAGCGTGGGGTCGCCGAAGGTCACGACGGTCGGAGCCGTCGTCCCGGTGAGGTCGGAGGCGGACGCCTCGTCCTGCCAGAGTCCCTCCCGCAGGGTCCATGACGTGCCCGCCAGGCCCTGCGCCGTCGCCACCCGCAGACCCGAGGCCTCGGGGTCCCCGGTGGCACCGGGGGCCGCGAGCACGAAGGTCTCCAGGCGGTCCGGCACCGCGGCGGGGCCGGTGGGGGTGGCCCCCGACCCGCCCATGACGCCCGTCTGCGCCAGCGCACCGACGGCCGCGACGACGACGAGGCCGGTGACCAGCGCCACCCCTGCCCCGCGGCGGGTGCGGCGACGGCGACCCGCGACCCAGTGCTCGTGCACGTCGACCTGGCCGCCGATCTCGGAGACGCGCTCCAGCAGGTCGTGCAGCTCGCGTTCCTGCAGCTCGGTCATCGCGTGCCCTCCTTCTGCCGCTGCTCGGCCCGTCGGGCCTGCAGCTCCTGACGCATCCGCGCCACCGCCTGGTGCGAGAGGCTCTTGACGGTCCCGGTGCGCACGCCCATCACCTCGGCGGTCTGCGCCTCGGTGAGATCCTCGAAGTAGCGCAGCACCAGGGCGGCCCGTTGGCGCGGCGGAAGGGCTCGCAGGGCCTCGTGCACCTCCTGGTCGCGTGCCCGTTCGTCGGCACCGTCGGTCACCGATCCCTCGGGCAGCTGCCCGGCGACCACCTCGTGACGTTGCTTGCGCCACAGCGACACCCGCTGGCGGTAGACGACACGGCGCACGAAGGCGTCCGGGTTCTCGACCGACTCCCACCGCGAGGCCAGCGCGATGAGCGCCTCCTGGAGCAGGTCCTCGGCCAGCACGGGGTCGCCGCACATCAGGTAGGCCGCTCGCCGGAGGCGCGCCTGCCGGGCGAGGACGAACTCGGTGTACCCGGGGTCCGTCGTGACCATCTCGCCTCCTCCGTCGGAGCAGGGGCGCACCGTGCCGTGCCGTGCCGCTCACCCCTGAGTCGTCGCCGGTGCCCCGATGGTTCAGTGTCCACCCGCACGGCCCCGCGCGACAGGCCGGAGGCAGGTGGTCCGGCGACCGCCCTACCCGCCCAGCAGGCCCCGCACGATCTCGCCGGCGGGGGCGTCCTGGCAGGCCCGCCACCCTGCACCGGCCCACACGTGGATGCCCTGGACGTCGCCGGCCGCGGCGGCGGCGGCCCGGACGGGGCGGCTGACCTGGTCGACGGCGGGGAAGGCCGGCGGGGCGAGGTGCTCGAGCTCGTCGACGAACGTGGTGCGCACGGCACCCGCGACCCGCCCGGTGAAGGCCCGCGTGCGCACGCGCCGGGTCAGGCCGGGGTCGCGCAGGGCGGCCCGGTAGGTGAGCGAGGCGCCCGACTCGGTGGCCAGCAGCAGCGCGGTGCCGACCTGCACCGCGGCCGCACCGGCGGCGAGCGCCCGCCGGACGTCCCCCGCCGTGGTGATGCCGCCCGCGGCGACGAGGGGCGGGACGCCGGGGTCGGCACCGACGACCTCCAGCAGGCCCAGGTGGTCGATCTCCTCCGGCTCGGCGGCCGCGTCGTGCGTGCCGCGGTGCCCGCCCGCCTCGTGCCCCTGGAGCACGAGCACGTCGGCACCGGCCCGACCCGCCGCCCGTGCCTCGGCCGCCGACGTCACGGTGACGTGGACCTCGCACCCGGCGGCCCGCCAGCGCCGGACCGCGTCCTCGTCGGGGACGCCGAAGGTGCACGACACCACGGCCGGGGCCAGCGTCTCGACGAGCCGCACCTTCTCGGTCCAGCCGTCCGTGGCGTCCCACGTCGGGTGCCCGGGCTCGACGCCCAGGGCCTCGGCGCGCGGACGGAGCGCCTCGCGGTAGGCCTCGACGGCCGGCTCGTGCGCGGCCCGGTCGAGCGGTCCGGGGACGAAGAGGTTGACGCCGAAGGGCCTCCGGGTGAGGTCGCGCACGTGCACGACGTCGGCCGCGAGGTCCGACGGCCGGCGGTAGCCGCCCGCCAGCATCCCCAGCCCCCCGGCGTCGCTCACCGCCGCGACGAGCAGGGGGCTGCTCACGCCCCCGGCCATCGGGGCGCCGACGACGGGCACCTCGAGCGCGGCCAGGACGCTCACCCGCCGCCCCCGAGCGCTCGGCCACCACCCGGCAGGACCGCGCGGCCACCGGCCACGAGCGCCGCGTGCACCGCGAGCGCCCGCGCGTCGGACAGGCTCGCGACCTGGTCCACGACGGCGCGCAGGGCACCGGCGTCGTCCGCGGCGGCGTCGTGGGCCTCCCGGTGCACGGGGTCGAGGAGCGAGGGGTCGGCGGCGTAGCGCTCGACGAGCGTGCCCAGCACCTCGCGCTCGACGTCCATGACCGTGCGCCGCTCGTCGCTGAGCATGACGAAGTGGGCGGCCACGGCCTTGAGCACGGCCACCTCGGCCCGCACGCCGCCGGGCACGACCAGGTCGGCCGAGTAGCGGCTGAGCACCCCCTGGCCGTAGCGGCTGCGGGTCGCCAGCTCGACGGTGTGCACGAAGTGGCCCACGAGCCGCGACGTCATGTCCTTGAGGGCGGCCAGGTCGGTGCGCGTCCCCTCGTGCCGGGCCGGGACCCAGCCGGCCCCGAGGAGGTGACGCAGGGCCGCGCGCAGCTCCTCGGCCTCCACGTCGGGGGCGTACCAGTCCCGTGCCAGCCGCGCCACCTCGCCCTGGACGTCCGGGGAGCGCAGCGCCCCCGGCACGACCCGTCCGGAGGCGATCGCGTCCTCGACGTCGTGCACGCAGTAGGCGACGTCGTCGGCCCAGTCCATGACCTGCGCCTCCAGGCACCGGCGGTGCGGGCCCGCGCCGGGGACCCCCTCGCGGAGCCAGGCGAAGACGTCGTGGTCGTCGGCGTACACCCCGAACTTGCGGCTGCCATCCTCGCAGGGCCCCTCGCCCCGGCCCCACGGGTACTTCGTCGCGGCGTCGAGGCTGGCCCGGGTGAGGTTGAGCCCGGCCGACCGGCCGTCGGGGTGCGCCCGCTTGGCCTCCAGACGGGTCAGCACCCGCAGCGTCTGGGCGTTGCCCTCGAAGCCGCCGATCCCGGCGGCCACCTCGTCCAGGACCGCCTCGCCGTTGTGACCGAAGGGCGGGTGGCCGATGTCGTGCGCCAGGCAGGCGGTGTCGACCACGTCTGCGTCGCAGCCCAGCGCGCTGCCGAACTCCCGCCCGATCTGGGCCACCTCGAGGGAGTGGGTCAGGCGGGTCCGGACGAAGTCGTCGCTGTGCGGGCGGACCACCTGGGTCGTGGCCGAGAGGCGGCGCAACGCCGCGGAGTGCACCACGCGGGCGCGGTCGCGGGCGAAGTCGTGGCGGTCGGAGCGCTTCTGCGCGGGGTCCTCGGCGACCCAGCGCTCACGGTCGGCCGCGGCGTAGCCGGGCACGTCGGCGCTGGGGACGGTGCTCACGGGTCGAGGGTATGCGGTGCCCCCACCCCGGACGCGCCGACCGCCCCGGGCCGCCGTCGGCCGAGCCGGTCGCCGGCCTCCAGGCCGCGCCGTCCGGCGACGAGCCGGCGCAGGCTCCGGGCGGCCTGCCCCAGGGCAGGGCCGAGGGGACGCGGCGGCACGTCGGCATACCCGCCCTCGAGCAGGCCCGCCCGGCGCTCGAAGACGCTGCGCGCCGCCCGGTCCCCCGTGCGCGCCCACGACCAGGCCATCGAGGCGACGTAGAGCGGCAGGAACGGCAGGCCGAGGCACCACGCCCACTGGCGGCTGTGGGCCAGCTCGTGCCCCACGAGGGTGGGGCGGCGGGCGGCGAGCACGTCGAGGTCGTGCCGGCTGATGACGACGTCGCCGACGGTGAAGGCGCCCGCCGCCGGGAAGGACCACCGGTAGCGGTCGGCGAGGTAGCTGCGCCCCGGCCCCCGGCGGACCCGGGCCCGGCCGAGGCGGGCGATGCCCAGCCCGAGCGGGGTCGAGAGGTTGAGCCAGTTGGCGACGTGGCGCACGCGCACACCCCGGGTGAGCGGCAGCGCGTCGGTGAGCAGGCTCGGGTGCGGGGCGCCCGGCCGGGCCGGGGTGACGGGCCCGGCGGGCACTAGGCGTACCGGGCCTGCGCCCGGGCGCGTGCCTTGGCGGCCTCGACCTCACGGTCCTTGGGCGGCGCGGAGGTGACGAGGGAGTCGAGCAGCTCCTGGGTGGCCTCGGCGACCCGCGCGACCGCGAGGGCGTAGGCCTGCTCGTTCGCCTTCGCAGGCCTGGTCGAGCCGCCGACCTTGCGGACGTACTGGAGGGCGGCGGCCTGCACCTCGTCGGGGGTCGCGGGGGGCGCGAAGTTGGAGAGCGGGCGGATGTTGCGGCACATGCCTCCCACTGTGCCACGGCGCCGCACGACCTCACAGGGAGAAGGTGTCTCCGCGGCCCCACGGGTGGACCCGGTCGGCGAGGCCGCGCCGACGGGCCTCCTCGACGAAGTCCTCCAGGCCCGAGGTGAAGACGTCGTAGTCGTCGTAGTGGATGGGCAGCGCAGTGTCCGCACCGATCAGATCGACCGCGCCGACACCCTGCTCGGCGTCCATCGTCACCATGATGCCCAGGACCGTCGTCCCGCCCAGGTGGAAGAGCCCGACGTCGATGTCGGGGAACCGGCGCGGGATCTCCTCCAGGTCGTCGTAGAGCAGCGTGTCCCCGCTGACGTAGAGCCGCCGCGTCACCCGGCCGCCGTCGGGGGCGAACTCCAGCACGCTGCCCATGACGTCCGGCAGCGCGAGGTCGGTGACACCGGGTCCGTGCCGGCCGGGGCAGGCGGTGATCCGCAGCAGGGCCTCGCCCCGGCGCACCTCGAGGTCCTGCCACGTCTGGAGGGCGAGGGTGTTGCGGAAGCCTCGTTCCTGCAGCATCCCGGCGGCCTGGCCCGTCGTCACGATGGGCAGGTCGCGGTCCAGCTCGCGCTCCGCCACCTGGTCGAAGTGGTCGCCGTGGAAGTGCGACAGCAGCACCAGGTCGAGCGGTGGCAGGTCCGCGACGTCCAGGGCGGGGTCGGTGAGCCGGGTGGTGGACATCCCGTAGCCGATGGACACGCTCTCGTGCCGGTGCACGAAGGTCGGGTCGGTGAGGATGGTGAAGCCGCCGCACCGGATCAGCACGGTGGCGTTTCCGACGAAGAACAGCGAGTCGTGCTCCGCCGGCTCGTCCCGGGGCACCCCGGGCAGCGTCAGGACCGCGGTCATGGGGCCAACGGTAGATCCGTCGCGCCAGGGCCGCAGCGCGGACGCTCACGGCCGGCGGCCGGTCGCTATCGTCGGCCCATGGACACCCGACCACAGCCCCTCGTCAGCGTCACCGAGCTGGCGGCCGAGCTCGCGCCCGACCGGCCGGAGGCCGGGCGCCCCGTCCTGGTGGACGTCCGCTGGGCCCTAGGCTCCCCCGCCGAGGCCAACCGCGTGGAGCATGAGGAGGCGCACCTTCCGGGAGCCGCCTTCCTCGACCTGGACTCCGGGCTGTCCGACCCCGTCTCCCCGGACCGGCGCGGCGGCCGCCACCCCATGCCCTCCCTGGAGCGCGTGCAGGACGCGCTGCGTGCCGCCGGGGTCCGGCAGGACCGCCCCGTCGTCTTCTACGACGCCCGCATCTCGGCGGGCGCCGCCCGGGCGTGGTGGGTGGCGACCTACTACGGGGTGGTCGGTGCGCGGGTCCTCGACGGCGGTCTGGAGGCGTGGCGGGCCGCCGGGCTCCCCGTGGAGACCGGCGACGTCGACGTGGAGCCGGGTGACGTCCGGCTGGCGCCCGGGGGCCGCACCCTCCTCGACGCCGACGGCCTGGCCGCCTGGCTGGAGGCGGGCGGACAGGTCCTGGACGCCCGTCCGGCGACCCGGTTCCGCGGCGAGGACGAGACGGTCGACCCGGTCGCGGGGCACGTGCCGGGCGCGCGCAGCCTGCCCTCGCTCTCGCTGCTGGCCGAGGACGGCACCTTCCTGCCCGCCGACGCGGTGCGGGCGCTGCTCACCGAGGCCGGCGCGGGCACCGGGGCCCCCACCGCCCTCTACTGCGGCTCGGGGGTCACCGCCGCCCACGCGGCCCTGGCGCTCGAGTCCGCGGGGGTGCTGGACGAGGCGCCCGCCGTCTACGTCGGCAGCTGGAGCGACTGGGTCAGCGACCCCACGCGTCCGGTCGCCACCGGCCCGGCGCCGGGCGAGGGCCCCGTCTGAGCCGGCTCAGGCGGGCAGGACGTAGCGGTACATGAGCAGGTAGTGCAACGCGGCGGCCACG
>JASKZT010000275.1 GCA_030145965.1 Ornithinimicrobium sp. | reverse complement strand
TATACTCGAGGGGTTGACAAGGGTTTCGCGCGCCGGGTGGCTGGGACGGCGCGCACAGCACGAAAGGCGTGCCCGCCCTTGTCGCCCGTCCAGTCCTACCGGCGCCTCTTCGCCCTCACCGGGCCCCTCTACGTCGTCGTCGCCTTCGTCGGGCGCATCCCGCTGGCGATGTCGCAGATCGCCTCGCTGCTCGCCGTGACGGCGGCGACCGGCTCCTACACCGCCGGTGGCGTGACCGCCGGGGCCCTCGCGGTCGCCAACGCGATCGGTGCCCCCGTCGCCGGCACCCTCACCGACCGTCTCGGCCAGCGGCCCGTCCTGCTGGTCCAGAGCGTCGTCGGCACCCTCGGCCTGGCGGTCCTCGCCTGGATGACCATGGCCCAGGGCGCCGGTGACCCGTGGTGGCCGCTGCCCGTCGTCGCCGCGCTCGGCGGTGCCTTCGTCCCCCAGGTCGGCACGATGGCCCGCGTGCGCTGGCGCCCGATCAGCCGCCGCGGCTCGGACGACCCGCGCGTCATGGATGCCGCCTTCTCCTACGAGGGCGCGGCCGACGAGGCCTCCTTCGTCCTCGGCCCGGCGCTCGTGGGTGTCATCGCGGCCCTCGTGGACCCGGTGGCCTCCCTCGTCGTGGCCGCCGCGCTCCTCGGCGCCTTCGGCACGTGGTTCGCCCTGCACCCGACCGGCGCGCTGGTGAGGCCCGCCCCGGCCGGCTCCGGTGCCGTGGCGCGCCTGCTCACGCCCGCGCTCATGATCCTCGGCGCCACCCAGCTGTCCATCGGCATCGTCTTCGGCTCGGTCCAGACCGGCACCTCGGTGCTGGCCACCCAGGCCGGCGTGCCGGGCATGACCGGGCTGCTCCACGCCCTCCTCGGCGTGGGCAGCGTGCTGGCCGGCCTCGCCGTCGTGGCGGTGCCGGAGACCTTCCCGCACGAGCGCCGGCTGCGCCTGTTCACCGCCGCCCTGCTGGTCCTCGGTCTGCCGCTGCTGCTCGTGGACTCCCTCCTGGGCCTGACGCTCGCGCTGCTCGGCCTGGGCTTCGCCATCGCGCCGTCGATGATCACGACCTTCGCCCTCGCCGAGCGCATCACCGACGTGCGCCGCCTCGGGGCGGCCATGACGCTGCTCGCGGCCGCCACCGGAGCCGGGTACGCCGTGGGCGCGGGGCTCGCGGGGCGGCTGGCCGACCTCGCGGGGCACCGTCCCGCCTTCGCGGTGACCGTGGGCGCCACGCTGCTGGCCTGCACGCTGGCGTGGGCCGGAGCGTCCACCCTGCGCGCCGCGACGGCCCCTCGCCGGGGCGAGCCGCAGGACGCCGAGCCGGTGTCCGCCCCCGCGCAGGAGACGGCCGGCCTGCCCCGCTGAGGCGGTGCCGCGGCTCAAGAGGGCTTGCACGGGTTCCCCCTCCCCCGCGCCGCGCCCCCGCCGGTCAGGCCCCGCAGCCCCCGGCACCGCAGGCGCAGCCGCCGAGCCGGCCGTCGCCGCCGCACCCGTCGGTGTCGACGGCGGCCGAGGCGGCCGCCAGCTCCTGGGCGGTCAGCGGCTCGGCACCGAGACGCTCGCCGAGCAGCGCGTAGACCTCGACGAGGCGACGCACGTGCCACTGCGGCTCGTCCAGCTCGTGCCGGTGCACCTGTGCGCCGGTGAGGTGGTCGGCGAGCCAGGCGGCGTGGCCGGCCGGGCTCACCGCGGAGTCGGTGCCCCACCAGAGATCGACGCTCGCGCGCACGTCGGCGGGGTCCACGCCCCACGGCTCCTGACCCTCGACGAGGTCGAGGACGATGCCCTCCGCACCGGCGTGCGCGCCGAGCCCGAGCTCGAGCTGCTCGCGGAGGAAGACCGGGTCCTGCAGCGCGAGCGCGTGCAGCATGCGCTGCTGCTCGTCCATCCCACGGACCCACTCGTGCTGCTGCATGCCGGGGCTGCCCGCGTCGGAGGAGCCCGGGGCCTGCGGCCAGACGAGGCAGAGGGCGGCCACCCGGTCGGGGTGGGTGGCCGCCAGGGCGACGGCGGCGGGGGTGCCGCCGCCTGCGGCGACGACGCCGACCGGTCCGGTGACGCCCGCGTGGTCGAGCACGTCGAGCACGTCCTGGGCCAGGTCACGGGCGGGGCGTCCCTCGCCGGCGGGCGTGTCGCCATACCCGGGGCGGTCGTAGGTGAGCACCCGCAGCCCGAGCGCGTGGAGCGCGTCGCGCGCCGGGGTGCCGCTGAAGCGCGACCCGGGGGTGCCGTGCAGCGCGACCACGGGGATGCCGTCGGGCGCGCCCTGCACGCGGTAGGCGATCCCGCTCGCGGTCGTCGTGGTGCCGTCGGCGGTGCTGGTCGTCACCGACCCAGTGTCTCAGAGCCCGGGCGGGGCGGCGGCGACAGCCGTGCTCAGCCCCGGAAGAAGGCCCGGCGCAGCAGGCCGAGGACGAGAGCGGTGCCGGCGACGCCGCCGAGCACGGTGGCCACGCGGTCCAGGCGGACGTTGCCCTGCTCGTCGAACGCGGCGGCGTTGGCCTTGCCCTTGAGCGAGGCCACGGCGTTGGCCTTGAGGGTCTGCGGGCTGACGCGGTAGGCCAGCTCGTCGACGCTTCGTGCCATCCGGGTCCGCGCCTGGGCGAGGTCGGCCTCGATCTCCGGAACGGAACGTGCGGACTGCTGTCCGGCCATGTGCATCGCGTCCTCAGGTAGGTGGGCAGGGACTACGCCTGAGACGATAACGCACAACATCTGCCCACGAACTGTCGGAGGTCACCCCCATGTCCCGCCTCGAGCCCGGTCAGCCCGCCCCCGCCTGGACCCTCCCGACCGCCGACGGAGGGCAGCTGGCCCTGTCCGACCTCGCCGGCCGCAAGGTGATCCTCTACGTCTACCCGGCGGCCATGACCCCCGGGTGCACGACGCAGGCGTGCGACTTCCGCGACAACCTCGGCGTGCTCCAGGAGGCGGGGTATGCCGTGGTCGGCATCTCCCCCGACGCGCCGGCCAAGCTGGCCAGGTTCGTGGAGGAGGAGGGGCTGACCTTCCCGCTGGTCTCCGACGAGTCCACGGAGGTGCTGACCGCCTACGGCGCCTACGGGGAGAAGAAGAGCTACGGCCGTACGGTCAAGGGGGTCATCCGTTCGACCTTCGTCATCGACGAGGAGGGCCGCGTCGAGATGGCCAGGTACAACGTCAAGGCCACCGGTCACGTCGCCATGCTGGCCACGCAGCTGGGCGTTCCGCTGCCGGGCTGACCTGCGCCGACCCTGGCGTCCCGGCCGCTACGCTGGGGCGCGCGCGCTCGTGGTGGAACTGGCAGACACGCAGGATTTAGGTTCCTGTGCTCCGGCGTGCGGGTTCGAGTCCCGCCGAGCGCACCCACCGCCCGTCGAGGAGGCGGCCGGCGGCCGTGGACGTGCCGGTCCGCAGGCACTAGCGTCGCCTCATGCACCCCACCTCCCGGACCGCCCGCCGCGCCGCCCCCGTCGCGGTCCTCGCCCTCGCTCTGCCGCTGGCCCTCGGCACCCTCCCCGCGGCCGCC
>JASKZT010000274.1 GCA_030145965.1 Ornithinimicrobium sp. | reverse complement strand
GCCAAGCGCGCCGGCCGGGTCGCCGGCGTCCGCGAGGCCCTGGGGGTCGTGCACTACCGCCGGGGGGAGTGGACCAAGGCTCTGGCCGAGTTCCGCACCGCGCGTCGGCTGTCCGGGATGGACCACCTCCTGCCGCTCATGGCGGACACCGAGCGCGGCCTGGGTCGCCCCGAGCGTGCGCTCGACCTCGCCGCGACGCCTGAGGCCGCCCGCCTGCCGGCCGCCGAGCGTGTCGAGATGGCCATCGTCGTCAGCGGCGCCCGGGTGGACCTCGGGCAGACCGCCGCGGCGGTGCAGCACCTGCGCGACCTGGTCCGGGCGGGGAGCCCGAACGCTCCCTGGGCCGCGCGGCTCCGGTACGCCTACGCGGCGGCGCTGGAGGCCGACGGCCGTGAGGACGAGGCCCGCGAGTGGTACGCACGGGCGGCGGAGGTCGACCCCACGGGCGAGACCGATGCCGCGGTGCTCCTCGGGATGGACGACGACCCCGAGCTCATCGACCTCGGTGAGGGTGCGGACGACGAGGAGGAGCCGGCGTCGGCGCCGGACGACACCGGCGACGCCCGGAGGCCGACCGACGGCGGGAGCCGGGGCCGGTGACGGTCCGCGGCATCCTCTGCGACCTCGACGGGGTCGTCTACCGGGGTGACGAGGCGTGCCAGGGTGCGGTCGAGGGCCTGCTCGCGGCCCGCGCGGCGGGGGTCCGGCTGCTCTTCATGACCAACAACGCCTCCCGTCCCCCGCAGGACGTCGCCGAGCACCTCACGCGCCTGGGCCTGCCTGCCGGTGCCGACGAGGTGCTCACCGCCTCCCAGGTGGCCGCAGAGGTGGTCGCGGGCCGCCGGGCGACCGGCGAGCTCGCCCTGGAGGACGGTGCGGTCGTCCTGGCCGTCGGCGGTGCCGGGGTCGGGGCCGCCCTGGCGGGTGCCGGGCTGCCGTGGGTCGGCCCGCAGCAGGCGCGTGAGGCCGCCCTCGCCGGTCGTCCTCTGGAGGTGGGGGCCGTGGTGCAGGGGTACGGGCCGCGCGTCGGGGTGGACGACCTCACCGAGGCCGCCTACGCCGTGCGGGCCGGGGCCACCTGGGTCGCCACCAACGACGACGCCACCCTGCCGACGGAGCGGGGCCTGGCCGTCGGCAACGGGTCGCTCGTCGCCGCCGTGGCCAACGCGACCGGGAGCGTGCCGGAGGTCGTCGGCAAGCCGCACGCGCCGGCCTACCGGATCGCGGTGCGACGCCTGGGCCTGGCGGTGGAGGAGTGCCTCATGCTCGGTGACCGGATGGACACCGACATCGCCGGGGCCGCCGGCCTCGGGCTGCCGAGCGCGCTCGTCCTCACCGGGGTCTCGACGCGCCAGGAGGCGGAGGACGCGCCGCCGGAGCTGCGCCCGGACCACGTCGCCGAGACGATCCCCGACCTCGCCTTCCTCTGGGGCCTCGCGTGAGCGACGACGACACGACGGACCCGACGCCGCCGCAGGACGCCGCTGCGGCCTCGACCGGGCGACCGGTGACCGGCGACCGGGCGGTCGACGACGCCCTGGCCGCCTTCGACCGGGCCCTCCACGAGGGCACGCACGGCCAGGCCGAGGCGGCCGCCGAGGCGCACCGTGCCCTCCAGGCCCGGCTGACGACGCCCGCGCCCCCCGCCGCCGCGACCGGACAGGCCAGGCCCGGCCCCCGGTCATGAGGCACCCCCGTCTCGACGCCGAGCTGGTCGCGCGCGGGCTGGCGCCCTCGCGCACCCAGGCGCTGACGCTCGTGCGCGACGGGCGGGTCCTCCTGGACGGGGTGGTCGTGACCAAGCCCTCGACGCCGGTGCCACCCGAGGGGACCCTGACCCTGGCCCCGGCCGACGACGACGCCGCCTCCGCCTGGATCACCCGCGGCTGGGTAGGGCGGGGCGCCGTCAAGCTCGACCACGCCCTCGCGCTCTGGGCTCCCCGGGGGCTCGTGGTGCGGGGGCGCCGCTGCCTGGACGTGGGTGCCTCGACCGGCGGCTTCACCCAGGTCCTCCTCGAGCACGGCGCCGACCACGTCGTGGCCCTCGACGTCGGGCACGGCCAGCTCGACCCTCGCGTGGCGCACGACCCCCGCGTCACCGACCTCCCGGGCACCAACGTTCGCGACGTCACGGCCGCTGCCGTCGGTGGCCCGGTCGGGGTCGTGGTCGGCGACGTGTCCTTCATCTCCCTCACCTACGTGCTGCCCGCCCTGCCGGCCCTCTGCGAGGAGGGCGCCGAGCTGGTCCTCCTGGTCAAGCCGCAGTTCGAGGTCGGGCGGCAGGCGCTGGCCTCCGACGGGGTGGTCCGCGCGCCCGTCGTGCGGGAGAGGGCGCTGACGACGGTCGTCGCGAGCGCCCGGGAGCACGGGTTCGAGGTCGGCGACCTCGACCGCTCACCCGTCACGGGGGAGTCCGGCAACGTGGAGTTCCTGCTGTGGCTGCGGCCCTGTCGGCCCGGCATGATTGGGTGGGGGCTGGCACCCGAGCAGCTGGCGCGGCGCTGCCACGAGCTCAGCCTGGAGGAGGACCGGTGACCCGTCGCATCATGCTGGTGACGCACCCGAGGCGGGCCGAGGTCCTCGACCTGGCGGAGCAGTTCGCCGAGCGGCTGGCGGCGCACGACATCGAGGTCGAGCTGGTCCACGAGGTGCCGCCCACGCACGACGTCCCCGCCACGGACCCGCCCTCCGGCCCGCCCGCGTCTTCACCGGCCCCCGTGCCCGCCAACGTCGACGCCTCAGGATGCGAGCTGGTCGTCGTCTTCGGCGGCGACGGCACGATCCTGCGCGGCGCCGAGATCGCCCGGCCCGCCGGCACCCCCCTGCTGGGGGTCAACCTGGGCCGGGTCGGCTTCCTCGCCGAGGCGGAGCGGGAGGACATCGACGGGGTCGTCGAGCGGGTCGTCGAGCGTCGCTACCGGGTCGAGGAGCGTATGACGCTCGAGGTGGACGTCCTGCACCGCGGCCGCGTCGTCAGCCGCAGCTGGGCGCTCAACGAGGCCTCGGTCGAGAAGTCGGCCCGCGAGCGGATGCTCGAGGTGGCTGTCGAGGTGGACGGCCGACCGCTGTCCACGTGGGGGTGCGACGGCGTCGTCATGTCCACCCCGACGGGGTCCACCGCCTACGCCTTCTCCGGCGGCGGCCCGGTCGTCTGGCCCGGGGTCGAGGCGCTGCTGCTCGTGCCGATCTCGGCCCACGCGCTGTTCGCCCGCCCGCTGGTCCTGGGTCCCGACACCCGGCTCGCGGTCGAGGTCGTCGAGCACTCCCACGTGCACGGCGTCATGTGGTGCGACGGACGCCGCACGGTCGAGCTCCCCCCTGGCGCCCGGATCGAGGTGCGCCGCTCCGACCTGCCCGTCCGGCTGGCCCGGCTGAGCACCGAGCCCTTCACCGACCGGCTCGTCGCCAAGTTCGCGCTGCCGGTGACCGGCTGGCGCGGCCCCGCGCACCAGGACGGTGCGCCGCCCGCCACGGGCCGGAGGGCGCGGGCATGACGCTGCGCCGGATCAGGATCCAGGGCCTGGGCGTGATCGACGACGCCGAGCTCGAGCTGGCCGAGGGCCTCAACGTCATCACCGGCGAGACCGGTGCCGGCAAGACCATGGTCGTGAGCGGGCTCGGGCTGCTCCTGGGCGCCCGCGCCGACGCCCAGATGGTGCGCACCGGTGCGAGGCAGGCCGTCGTCGAGGGTGAGGTCGAGGTCCCCGCCGGCCACCCGGCCGCGCTGCGCGTCGAGGAGGCCGGGGGCGACGCCACCGACGGCCTGCTCCTCGTGCGGACCGTCGCGGCCGGCGGGCGCTCGCGCGCCCACGTCGGCGGCCGCACGGCCCCCGTGGCCGTCCTCTCCGAGGTCGGGGAGCACCTCGTCGCCGTGCACGGCCAGGCCGACCAGTGGCGTCTGCGCGACGCCGAGCAGCACCGCGTCCTGCTCGACGCGGCCGGCGGTGCCACGGTCGCCACCGCGCTCGACGCCTACGTCACGGCCTACGACGCCTGGCGCGCCTCCCGGTCGCGGCTGGTCGAGCTGACCCGCACCGCGGCCGAGCGCGGTCTGCGGGTCGGGATGCTGCGCGGCGCGCTGGAGGAGATCGAGGCGGTGGCGGCCGAGGAGGGGGAGGAGGACCGGCTGCGGGCGGAGTCGGAGCGGCTGAGCCACGCCGAAGAGCTGCGCTCCGCGGCCGTCGTGGCCCACGACGCCCTCGTCGGCGCCGACGACCCGGGGGAGGACCTGCCCAGCGTCACCACGCTGCTCGCGGCCGCGGGGTCCGCGCTCGGCCCGGCCGCCGCCCACGACGAGGAGCTGGCCTCCCTGCGCACGCGGCTGGACGAGGTCGCCTACCTCGCCTCGGACCTGGCCACCGACCTCGCCTCCTACGCCTCGGCCGTCGAGGTCGACGAGGAGCGGCTGGCCCAGGTGCACCAGCGACGCGCCGACCTCACGACCGTGCTGCGCAAGTACGGCGGCTCCACGGGGGCGATGCTGGGGATGGCACGGTCCTTCGCCGAGGAGCTGGCCGGCATCGACGTCTCCGAGGACGACCTCGCCGCGCTCGCCGCCACCACCGAGCGCCTGCGGGCCGACGCCGGTCGCGCGGGAGCCACCCTGTCCGCCGCCCGGGCCGAGACGGCCGGGCGGGTGGGGCAGGAGGTGACCCGCGAGCTCGGGCACCTGGCCATGGGCAGCGCGGAGGTCACCGTCCACGTCGGCCCGGCCATCCTCCTGGACGGACCCGACGACGCCGGCGACGGCGGACCGCCCTCGACGGTGCCGCTGCCCGACGGCCGGACCACCACGGCCCGCCGTCACGGCATCGACGACGTGGAGATCAGGCTCGCGGCCAACCCCGGTGCCGCGGCCCGGTCGGTCACCCGGGCGGCGTCCGGCGGTGAGCTGTCGCGCGTCATGCTCGCACTGGAGCTGGTCTGCGGCGAGGGCGCGGTCGTGAGG
>JASKZT010000218.1 GCA_030145965.1 Ornithinimicrobium sp. | reverse complement strand
GCTCGCTCAACGAGGGCCTGGGCAAGGTGCTGCGCTACGGCGCCTACTCCGAGGAGGTCATCACCCGCCTGGCCTGGATGCGCGACGTCCTCGGCCCGGTGCTCGCCGAGGCGGTCGAGCGGCACGGGCCGGTCGACATCAAGGCCTACCTGTCCCAGATGCTCCAGATGGGCGACGAGGGGCACAACCGCAACCGCAGCGCGACGCTGATGTTCCTGCGCGACCTGCTGCCCCACATCGTCGGCCAGGTGGGCGACCGCGACGCGGCCGACGTCGCCGAGGTCTGCCGCTTCGTCGGCGCCAACGACCACTTCGCGCTCAACCTCGTCATGCCCGCCTGCAAGCTGGCGATGGCGGCGGCCCAGGACATCCCCGGCTCCTCCGTCGTCGTGACCATGGCCCGCAACGGCACCGACTTCGGCATCCAGCTCGCGGGCACCGGCGACGCGTGGTTCACCGCCCCCGCCAACACCCCCGAGGGCCTCTTCCTCGGCTCCTACGGGCCCGAGGACGCCAACCCCGACATCGGCGACTCGGCCATCACCGAGACCGCCGGCATGGGCGGCTTCGTCATGGCGGCGGCCCCGGCGATCGTCCGGCTCGTCGGCGGCGACGTCGACTTCGCGCTCACGACGACCCGGACGATGTACGAGATCACGCTCGGCGAGCACCCCGCCCTGCAGGTCCCGATCCTGGAGTTCCGCGGCGCGCCGGTCGCGATCGACGCCGTCGCGGTCGCCCGCACCGGGGTGCTGCCGCAGATCAACACGGGGATGGCCGGCCGGGTCGCCGGCACCGGCCAGGTCGGGGCCGGCCTCGTCACCCCGCCCGCGGACGTCTTCGTCCAGGCCCTCGCGGCGCTCGCCGCCCAGGTCCCGGACGCCTGACCCCGCTCCTTCCCGACCCGCTCCACCACTCACCCATCCCCGCCCCTTCTCGACGACGAGAGATGACGCGATGACCACCTCCAGCACCCTGTCCTACGGCGTGGACGACCGTCCTCCGCTGCGCACCGCCATCCCCCTGGGACTGCAGCACGTCATGGTCATGATGGCCAGCAACGTCACGATCCCGGTGATCCTGGCGACGGCCATCGGGGCGAGCCCGGAGGACACCGCCTTCCTCGTCCAGGTGGCGCTGCTCGTGGCCGGCCTCGCCACCCTCGTGCAGACCCTGGGCATCGGCCCGGTCGGCGCGCGGCTGCCGATCGTGCAGGGGACGAGCTTCGGCTTCCTCGTCGTCTCGATCCCGCTCGCCCAGACCTACGGCCTGGCCGCGGTCTTCGGCGGCGCGCTCTTCGCAGGGGTGGTGCAGACGGTCTTCGGCCTGTTCTTCCGGCAGATCCGCCACCTCTTCCCGCCGCTCGTCGCGGGCATCGTCGTCCTCGTCATCGGCATCGGCCTCATCCCGACCGGCATCACGCTCTTCGCCGGCGGGGCCGGGTCGGAGGACCTCGGGTCGCTGCGCAACTTCGGGATCGCGACCTTCGTCCTGGTGGCGATCCTCCTGCTCTACCGCTTCGGGCGCGGCTTCCTCGGCGCCGCGGCGGTCCTCGTCGGCATCGTCGCCGGGTATGCCCTGGCCTCGGGCCTCGGGATGGTCGACTGGGGCCGGGTCGGGTCGGCACAGTGGTTCGCCGTCCCCCGGCCGCTGCACTTCGGCCTGGAGTTCCCGGCCGCGGCGCTCATCGCCATGGGAGCCATGGCCGTCGCCACCTCCATCGAGACCGTGGGGGACATCTCGGCGCTGACCAAGGCGGGGGCCCAGCGCCAGCCCACCACCCGGGAGATGCGGGGCGGGCTCATGGGCGACGGCGTCGGGACGGCCGTCGCGGCCCTCTTCAGCGCGCTGCCGAACACGTCCTTCTCCCAGAACGTCGGCCTGGTCGCCTTCACCGGGGTGATGAGCCGCTTCGTGGTCACGGTGGGGGCGGTCTTCCTCGTCCTGTCCGGCTTCGTGCCCAAGCTGGCCATGGTCATCGCGGTCATCCCCGCGTCGGTGATCGGCGGGGCCGCGGTCGTCATGTTCGGGATGATCATCTCCGCGGGGATCAGCCTGCTCACCACCCGCCCCCTCACCCAGAACGACCTCATCATCGTCGCGGTCTCCGTCGTCGTCGGGCAGGGCTTCGCCTGGCGGCCGGAGATCGCGGAGCGGCTCCCGGAGAACGTCGGCGCCCTCATGACCTCGGGTATCGTGCCGGCCGCCGCGATCGCGATCGTGCTCTACCTCGCCAAGCCCCGGGAGGAGCGCCTGCTCGACGTGGACGCACCCCTCGCCGGGCACTTCGCCGAGGACGAGGAGCCGAGGACGGGGGGCCGGCCCGCGGCCAGGCCCCAGGACACCCAGGAGGACGACAGATGACCGCCACCGCCCTGCACCAGCTCGGCCTCGTCGAGCTGCGCGACGCCCTGCACGCCCGCACCGTCAGCGCCCGCGAGGTCGTCGAGGACCACCTCGCCCGCGTCGAGGCGGTCAACCCGGTGCTCAACGCCGTGGTCACCCTCGAGGCCGAGCGCGCGCTCGCGGCCGCCGACGAGGCCGACCGCACGGCCGCCGGCGGGGGCGCGCTCCCGCCGCTGCACGGCATACCGATGACGCACAAGGACACCCTGTCCACGGCCGGCATCCGCACGACGATGGGCTCGCCGCTGCTGGCCGACCAGGTGCCCACCCGCAGCGACCTCGTCATCGAGCGGCTCTGGGACGCCGGCGTCATCTGCACGGGCAAGAACAACGTGCCGGAGTTCGCCGCCGGGTCGCACACCTTCAACCCGGTCTTCGGGGCCACCGGCAACCCCTACGACCCGGACCGGTCCGTCGGCGGGTCCTCCGGCGGTGCCGCCGCGACCCTGTCGGCCCGCGTGCAGGCGCTGGCTGACGGCTCCGACATGGGCGGCTCGCTGCGCAACCCGGCGGCCTGGTGCAACGTCGTCGGCCTGCGGCCCAGCCCGGGCGTCGTGCCGACGGTGCCGGCGGCCAACCCCGAGGCGTGGGTGAGCCGCAACGGCCTCATGGCCCGCTCGGTCGACGACCTCGCGCTCGGGATGTCCGTCGTCGCCGGGCCCCACCCGGCCGGCCCGCTGCCCAGCCCCGTCGCACCGCGGTCCTTCGCCGCGCTGCTCGACGACGAGGGCCCGACGGATCTGCGCGGTGTCCGGGTCGGCGTGAGCGTCGACCTCGGCGTGGGCGTGCCGGTGGCCCCCGAGGTGCGGCGCGCGGTGCTCGAGCAGGCCGAGGTGCTGGCCTCGCTCGGCGCGACCGTCGAGGAGTCGGCGCCGCAGCTGGAGGACGCCGACGAGGTCTTCGACGTCCACCGGGCCTTCGAGATGGCCACGAACCTGCGCCGGCTGCTGCGCGACCACACCGAGGACGGGACGGTCAAGGCCGACGTGCTGTGGAACGTCCGGCGCGGCCTGGAGATGGGCGCCGAGCAGCTCATGTCCGCGGCCGAGGCGCGGGGACGGCTGGACGCCGCCGTGCGCGCCTGGTTCGGCCGGTGGGACCTGCTGCTCACGCCGACCGTCCAGGTCATGCCGTTCCCGACCGAGGAGACGTGGCCGCGGGAGATCGACGGCGTCCGCCTGGAGACCTACGTGGAGTGGATGCGCTCCTGCTCGGTCGTCTCGGCGACCCGGTGCCCGGCGGTCTCGGTGCCCGGTGGCTTCGTCGACGGGCTCCCGGTCGGCCTGCAGCTCGTGGGTGCCCCCTACTCCGACGACCGGCTCCTGCGCCTCGTGCGCGTCTACGAGCGGGCGACGAGGTATGCCGAGCGCGCGCCCGCGCTCTGACGGCGGCGCCTCAGGCGGCGGACCCGCCCAGGAGCATCGCGAGGACGAACGCCCAGCCGCCCGTCAGGCGCCGTCCCGGCGGCACGGCGTCGTCGGCGAGCGGCCGTCGCAGCCCGAGGACGAGGTAGGGAACGAGAGCGGGCATCCCGAGGGCGAGGACCATCCAGCCCCACGCCCACCGGGTGCCCAGACGCGGCTGCGGTCCGGCGACGAGGGACATGAGGGCCGCCAGGGCCCACGTGGCCCCCGCGACGGCCACCCACCCCGGCACGTCCCAGCCGGCGAGCGCCCAGCCCCCGAGCCGGAGCGGCTGCGTCGTGACCTCGAGCACCCCGCCCGGGGCCGACCTGGTCAGCTCCTCGACGAAGGCGGGCCCGACCACGTCCTGCGGCGGTCCTGACCAGGCGACCTGGCCGGACGTCCCGCTCCCCGGTGAGGTGGTCCGGAGGACGTCGGTGCGGCTGGTCAGGAACGCCGTCTGCCAGCGCAGTCCGAGGACCGACTCCCCCTCCGTGCCCGACCCGCCCTCGACCGTCACCGCGGTGACCCCACCGGTGGCGACCTGGTGCCGCAGCTCGGCCAGGGTGGCCGGCCGGGCGCCCAGGAGCACGGTCGCGACGACCACCGCGCCCAGCCAGACGAGCAGCACGAGCCGCCACGTCCTCCACCTGGGGGAGACGGTGGCCGTCGACTCCTGCTGCTCCGCCCCCGGCGCCGTCGTCGTCGACATGACGGCACCCTAGCGCCAGGCGGGGTGCTGTCGGGGGAGCGCTCGACAGCCCGGACCGGGAACGTGACCCGTGCCCGGACGCACCACCGCCCCGGACCGCTGGAGGCGGGCCGGGGCGGCGCAGGTGCCGG
>JASKZT010000206.1 GCA_030145965.1 Ornithinimicrobium sp. | reverse complement strand
GCTCACGACGCCGTCCTGCGCCAGCCGTCGAGGAGCTGCTCGGCCAGGCCACGCTCCTCCAGCTCGGAGAGGGCCACCAGCACGTCGCCGACGCCGAGACCGCACCGGACCATGAGCGCGTCGACGCCGGAGGAGGCGCGTGGCCGCAGCCACTGCCAGACCCTGCGGGCGTCGGGCTCGAGGGCGTCCTCGGGGCGGACCTGCCCCCTCTTGACCGGGGCGAGGTCCTCGCCGATGCGACCGACGAGATCGGCGACCTCGGCCGCGTCGGTGACGAGCGTGGCACCGAGACGGATCTCCTCGTGGCACCCGGAGGACATCGCGCTCGTCACCGGTCCGGGGACCGCCATGTGGTGACGTCCCAGCTCGCGGGCCACCCGCGCCGTCGAGCGGGCGCCCGAGCGGAGGTTCGCCTCGACGACGACGGTGCCCGCGGTGAGGGCGGCGATGACCCGGTTGCGGGACAGGAAGCGCATCCGCGCCGGCGAGCCGCCCGGCGGCGTCTCGCTCACCACGGCACCGGAGGCGGCGATGGCGGCGAGGAGGTCCGCGTTGGCCCGCGGGTAGGCGACGTCCACCCCTCCGGCGAGCACCGCGACGGTCGTGCCGCCGGCGCGCAGCGCACCGCGGTGCGAGGCGGCGTCGATGCCGTAGGCGGCGCCGCTGACGACCGAGAAGCCGCGCTCGGCGAGCTCGAAGGCCATCCGGACGGCGACCTCGTCGCCGTAGGCGGTGCTGGCGCGGGCGCCGACCATGGCGACGCCACGGTCGCCGCAGGCTCCGAGGTCGGCCGGGCCGCGGACCCACAGGCACCACGGCGGGGACGGGAGGTCGTCCAGCGCCTGCGGCCACCGCTCGTCGTCGGGGACGAGGACCTGGGCGCCGAGCGTGCGGCAGATGCGGGCCTCGTCGACCGCCAGCGCCTTCGGCAGCCGGGCCCGGAGCCTCTCGAGGCTGACGCCCCCCGGCGTGCGTCCGTCGCGGGTCGCGTGGCCCACGAGGTCCACCACCCCGTGCTCGTCGACCAGCCCCTGGACGGTGTCGTCGTAGGGCTCGGCGATGCGGGCCAGCAGCATCCTCGCCGCGCGCTCGTCGACGGGTGCTCGGGATCCGCTCATGCCGCCCGCACCCCCTGCGCGTCCCGCATGGTCAGGGCCTGGTGCACGTGCGTGCGTCGCGGCCGGTCGGCGCCCTCGAGGTCGGCGAGGGTCCAGGCGACGCGGAGGCAGCGGTCGAGCCCGCGCAGCGTCAGGGTGCCGCGGTCGAGCGCGTCGTCGAGCGGCCGACGGTCGGACGGCGCGAGCTGCCAGGGGCCCTGGCGCAGCACCGAGCCGGGTGCCTCGGAGTTGAGCGACCACGCCCGGCCGTGCCAGCGGCGGCGCTGGCGGCCGCGCGCCGCCTCCACCCGGGCTGCCACCCGGGCCGACGGCTCGCCCGGCTCCCCGGCCAGGTCGGCCCGGGACACCGCCTGGACGGCGACCTTGAGGTCGACCCGGTCCAGGAGGGGGCCCGAGAGCCGGGTCAGGTACCGGTCGCGCCGCAGCGGGGAGCAGGCGCACCGGTTGCGCGCTCCGCCGCACGGGCACGGGTTGGCGGCGAGGACGAGCTGGAAGCGCGCCGGGAGCCGCACGTGCCGGTCGGCCCGGGCGACCACCACCTCGCCGGACTCCAGCGGCTGGCGCAGCCCGTCGAGGACGTCGCGGCGGAACTCCGGCGCCTCGTCCAGGAAGAGGACCCCGCGGTGGGCCCGGGAGACGGCCCCGGGATGCACCGAGCCCGAGCCACCGCCGATGACGGCAGCCATCGAGGCGCTGTGGTGCGGCGCGACGAACTGCGGCGTCGTCACCAGCACCTCGCCGGCGGGGAGCAGCCCGAGCACGGAGTGCACGGCGGTGACCGCGAGCGCGTCCTCCTGGCCCAGGGCCGGCAGGATGCCGGGCAGCCGTTCGGCGAGCATCGTCTTGCCCGCCCCGGGCGGGCCGACGAGGAGCACGTGGTGCCCGCCGGCGGCGGCGACCTCGAGGGCCGAGCGCGCGGCGGCCTGGCCGACGACGTCGGCGAGGTCGGGCATCCGGCGGGAGGGGGCCTGCGCCGGGTCGGGTGGTGGCAGCACGGGGTCGGCCCCGGCCGCCCGCGCCTCGTAGAAGCGGCGCACCTCCTCCAGCGACCGGACGGCGTGCACGCGCACGCCCGCGACCAGAGCTGCCTCCCGCGCCCCGGCGGAGCACACCATGACCTCGCGCAGGCCCGCATCGGCCGCCGCGACCACCATGGGCAGGACCCCGGTGACGGGCCGCACGGTGCCGTCCAGGCCGACCTCGCCGATGTGCACGACGTCGGCCACCAGGCGCCGGTCCACCTCGTCCTCGGCCGCCAGCAGCGCGGTCGCGACGGCCAGGTCGAGGCCGCTGCCCACCTTGGGCAGGCCCGCGGGCGACAGGTTGACCGTCCACCGGCCCTGGGACAGCGTCACCCCGAGGTTGCGGATCGCGGGCCGCACCCGGTCCGGCGCCTGCCGGCACGCGCTGTCCGCCAGCCCGCTCATGACGAAGACGGGCATCCCGGAGGCGCACTGGGCCTCGACCGTGACGACCCTGCCCTGCACGCCCGAGAGCGTCACCCCGCGGGTCGTGGCGAAGGGCATCAGGCCACCGCCCTCAGGTGCTCCACCAGCGGCTCGCGACCGGGCGGCGACAGCACCCCGACCAGGTCGATCCGGAACCGTCCGGGCCGCTCGCCGTGCGCGGCCAGCCAGGCCCAGGCCAGCACCCGCAGCCGGCGGGCCTTGGCCGGTCCCACGGCCTCGAGCGGGTGCCCGAGCCGGGTGGAGCGGCGCGTCTTGACCTCGCAGAAGACCAGCTCACCGCCGGCGTCGCGGGCGACGACGTCGATCTCCCCCTCCCGGCAGCGCCAGTTGCGCTCCAGCACCTGCCAGCCCAGCCCCTCCAGGTGCGCGCAGGCCAGGTCCTCCCCCCGGTCCCCCACCGCGCGCGCCTCGCGCCACGGCATACCTCTCCCAGCCATCCGTCCCCTCCTCGTCCCGTCCCGCCCCCGGCGGTGCACCCGAGCAAACCGGCACCCGGGCTCGCGGACAAGGCGCGGCCCCCGGCCTGTGGAGGAGGGCGGGGGCCGGGCGGAGGGTGTGGACGGCGGGTCAGCCGCCGAAGGGCCCCTTGGGGATCTCGAGGTCGCTCTTGGCCAGCTCCTCGACGTTGACGTCCTTGAAGGTGATGACGCGGGCCTTCTTGACGAAGCGGGCCGGCCGGTAGACGTCCCAGACCCACGCGTCGGTCATCGTCACCTCGAACCAGGTCTCCCCGCCGCCGGTGCGCACCTGCACGTCGACGTCGTTGGCCAGGTAGAACCGGCGCTCGGTCTCGACGACGTGCGAGAACAGGCCGACGACGTCGCGGTACTCGCGGTAGAGCGCGAGCTCCATGTCGGTCTCGTACCTCTCCAGGTCCTCGGCGCTCACGGCGCGCTCCTCTCCTCCGCCACGCCCGCCAGCCGCCAGCTGCGGCGGTGGTAGGGGCTGGGCCCGTGGACGCGCAGCGCCTCCTGGTGCTCCGGCGCCGCGTAGCCCTTGTTGTGCTCCCAACCGTAGGACGGGTGGGTGCCGGCCATCTCGACGACCAGCGCGTCCCGGGTGACCTTGGCCAGGACCGAGGCCGCCGCGACCGAGGAGCAGCGCAGGTCGGCCTTGACCATCGTGCGCACCGGCGGGCAGGGGGGCCCGTCGCCGACGAGACCGAGCAGGCCGTCGCGGGCCGGGTCGGTGAGCCAGTCGTGGTTGCCGTCGAGCAGGACGAGGTCGGGGGTGAGGTCGAGCTGGGCCAGCGCGCGCTCCCCCGCCAGCCGCAGCGCGGCCATGATGCCGTGGGCGTCGATCTCCTGCGGCGAGGCGTGCCCGACGGCGTGGGCCAGGCTCCACCGGCGGATCCGCGGGACGAGCCGCTCGCGCGCCGTCGCGGTGAGCAGCTTGCTGTCGCGCACGCCCTGCGGGGCCGTGCGGCAGCTCACGTCGATGGCGCACACGCCGACCGTCACCGGCCCGGCCAGCGCCCCGCGGCCGACCTCGTCCATGCCGACGAGCACGGCATAGCCCTCCCTCTGGAGGGCGCGCTCGACACGCAGGCTGGGGCTGCCCGACCGGCTCGGTGCGGTGCGGCGGGACGGTCGTGCGGCGGTGGTCGTCACGGCGCCGGCTCCGGGATCGCCTCGAAGGAGTCGGGGGTGGAGAACCAGGCGATGCGGTCGAGCGGGAAGAGCAGCACGAAGGCCCGGCCGACGACGTTGTCGCGTGGCACGGAGCCGGTCGAGCCCGTGCCGTCGTCGTTGGCGCGGGAGTCGCGGGAGTTGGAGCGGTGGTCACCCATGACCCAGATGCGGTCCGCGGGCACCTGCGCCTCGAACTCGACGGTGCTCGGCTCGTCGCCCGGGTAGAGGTAGGGCTCCTCGACGGGGTCGCCGTTGACGGTGAGGCGGCCCTCGTCGTCGCAGCAGGCGATGGTGTCGCCGCCGAGCCCGATGACGCGCTTGATGAGGTGGTTGCCGTCGGTGACGGGAGCGACACCGATGAACTCCAGCACGGAGAACAGCTGGTCGACCACCGGTCCGCGGCTCTCCGGCGGCATGGGGGTCAGCCAGCCGCCCGGGTCCTCGAAGACGACGATGTCACCGCGGTCGACGTCCATCGGGCCGGCCTGGATCTTGCTCACCATGACGCGGTCGCCGTAGACGAGGGTGTTCTCCATCGACCCCGACGGGATCCAGAAGGCCTGCGCCACGAAGGTCTTGATGACGAAGGAGATGACCAGGGCCGTGACCGCGATCATCGCGATCTCCCGGACCGCTCCCCAGACCCGGCCGCCGCGACGGCGGTGCCCGCCCTCGTGCCGCCCCTCCTCCTGCACCGGGGGGTGCTCGCGGAGGACCTCGTCCCTGCTGGGGTCGCTCACGTGTGCCGTCCTCATCTCTTCGTCCCGTCGCCGCCCTGACACTATCCCCCGACGCTGTACGACCACGATCCCCCGCCGGACGGTGGTCCGACGGGGGATCGGGTGGTGCGGGTGGTGCGGGCTCAGCCCCGCTTGGCGGCCGGGACGGCGTCGCGGCGCTCGCGGATCTTGGCCGCCTTGCCGCGCAGCTCGCGCAGGTAGTAGAGCTTGGCGCGACGGACGTCACCGC
>JASKZT010000183.1 GCA_030145965.1 Ornithinimicrobium sp. | reverse complement strand
CCTCGAACTGGGCCGCGAGCTCGTCCCGCCACCCCTCGACGTCGCCGCACATGTGCGCGGACACGTGCACATTGTCCATCGCCCAGAAGGGATGGGTCGACGGCAGGGGCTCCGTGTCGAAGACGTCCAGGGTCGCGGCCGCGGGACGCCCCGCCACGAGCGCCTCCCGCAGCGCGTCCTCGTCCACCAGCTGCCCCCGCCCCACGTTGACGAGGTGCGCGTGCGGGGACATCGCGGCGAGCACCCGCGCGTCGGCGAGCCCGCGCGTCTGCTCGGTCAGGGGCGCGGCGAGCACCAGGTGGTCGGCCCACCCCGCGTGCTCGGCCAGCTCCGCGGCGGGGACGACCGTCCCGAAGTCGCGGTCCTCCGCCCGGGGCGTGCGCCCGGCGCCGCGCACGTCCAGCCCCGCGGCCCGCAGCAGCCGGGCGGTCTCCCGGCCGATCCCCCCGGTGCCCACGACAAGGGCGGTGGCGCCCCGGGTGCGCCGGAGCTCGCGGTGCACCCAGCGCCGCTCGCGCTGCAGCGCCTTGCTGCGGTGCAGCTGCTTGTCCTGGGCCAGGACGGCCGCGAGGACGAACTCCGCGACGGGCCGGTCGAAGACCCCGTGGGCGTTGGTCAGCCGGACGTCGGAGGAGCGCAGCGCCGGGAACAGCACGGCGTCCACCCCGGCGGCGGCCACGTGCACCCAGCGCAGTCCGGTGGCCGCGTCCCAGGCCCCGGCGAGGGCGTCGGAGAAGAAGTCCCACAGGAGCAGCACCTCGGCCGGTCGCCGCCCCCCGCTGCCGGCCAGGGCCGCGGCCAGTCCCGCACGGGTCACCACCGTGACGTCGGCGAGGCGGCGCAGGGCCGCCTCGTTGGCGGGAGGGGGCGTGCCCTCCGCGGTCAGCACGACGACGCGGGGCGGCTCGGGCGCGGTGCTCATGAAGCCACCCTACGGACCGGTCCGATTGTTGACAATCATCCGGGGCTGTTCCCATGATGGGCCATGGGCACCTCCGCGACCGCCCCTGTGACCGCTCCCGACCCCGACGTGCGCCCCGCCCTGTTCAGCCCCGAGGAGTACGCCGCGCGGCTGCGGGCGGTGCGGGAGAAGATGGCGGAGCAGGGCCTGAGCGCCCTGGTCGTGACGGACCCCGCGAACCTGTTCTACCTGACCGGCTACGACGCCTGGTCCTTCTACACCCCGCAGCTGCTCCTCGTGCCCGCGGAGGGCGAGCTGCTCCTGTTCCTGCGGGAGATGGACGCCCGCGGGGCGTTCCGTACCGCGCGGCTGCCCCCGGAGCAGATCGTCGGCTACCCCGAGCGGTACGTGCAGCACCCGCACCTGCACCCGTTCGACTGGGTGGCCCTCGCCCTGCGCCGCCGCGGCCGGGTGGCCCCGGCCGCCCGCGGGTGCGTGGGCCTGGAGATGGACTCCCACTTCTTCTCCCCCAAGGGCTACCGCTCCCTCGTCCACGCGCTGCCGGAGTGGACGCTCGTGGACTGCTTCGACCTCGTGAACTGGGTGCGCGCCGTGAAGTCCCCCGCGGAGATCCGGTACCTGCGCACGGCCGCCCGCGTCACGACGGCCGCCATGCAGGCCGCGATCGACGCGATCGGGCCGGGGGTCCCGCAGCACCGGGTCGCGGCACGGATCGCCCACGCCCAGGCCGAGGGGGTCGACGACGCGTGGGGCGACTTCCCGGCCATGGTCCCCATGCTGCCCACCGGGGCCTCCGCCGACACCCCGCACCTCACCTGGTCCGACCGGGTGCTGCGCACGGGCGACGCCGTGGTGGTCGAGCTCGCCGGGGCGCACCGGCGCTATCACGTGCCGCTCGCGCGCACCGTCGTGCTCGGCCCGCCCACGGCCGAGCTGGGCCTGCTCGAGGAGGCCGTCGCCTCCGGGCTGGAGGCCGTCCTCGACGTCACTGCGGCGGGCGTGCCCGTGCGGGAGCTCGCGAGCGCCTGGAACCGGTCGCTCGCCGAGTTCGGGCTCGAGAAGCCGAGCCGGCTCGGCTACTCCGTGGGCATCGGCTATCCGCCCGACTGGGGCGAGCGCACCGTGAGCATCCGCTCGGAGGACGAGAGCGTGCTCGCCGAGAACATGACCTTCCACCTCATCTGCGGGATGTGGATGACCGGCTACGGCTACGAGGTCTCCGAGTCGATCCGCATCACCGCCACCGGGACGGAGACCTTCACCGCCTTCCCGCGCACCCTGATCAGGAAGTGAGCCCATGACCGCCACCGCCACGTCCATCACGACCGTCGCCGGCCTGGACGCCCGCCCCACGGCCGGTCTCGCCGGCGACCCGGCCGAGGGCCTGCTGCCCCTGGCCCGCCGCGCGGACGGGCTCGTGGGCTCGGTCATCGACTCCTCGACGTCCCTGCTGGCCGCGCAGACCCACGACGTCGTCCGCTTCGCGATGGGCGCCCCGGCCGCCGAGATGATCCCCACCGAGCAGTTCCGCCGGATCGCCGCCGAGGTCCTCGACGACGGTTCGTTCACCTACGGGGCCACCGAGGGCGAGCCGGGCCTGCTCGAGACGGTCGTGGAGCACGCCTCCACGACCCCCGAGCCCACCCGGCCCGAGCGGCTGGTCATCACCTCCGGCGGGATGCAGGGCCTGGACCTGGCGTTCAAGCTCTTCGTGGACCCCGGCGACCTCGTGGCCGTCGAGTCCCCCACCTACACGAACGGCTCCGGGACCGCCCTGAGCTACGGCGCCGACCTCCTGGAGGTCCCCGTGGACGGGCACGGCATGGACGTCGACGCGCTCGAGGCGCTGGTCGCCGAGTCCGGGCGGACCCCGCGGGCGGTCTACACGGTGCCGAACTTCCAGAACCCCTCCGGGACGACGCTGAGCGAGCCGCGCCGGCGGCGCCTGCTGGACCTGGCGCACCGGTGGGGGGCGATGATCGTCGACGACGACCCGTACGGGGGGCTGCGCTTCGCCGGGGAGGACGTGCCCGGCTTCCGGGAGCTCAGCCCGGACGACCCGCTCGTGTTCTCGGTCCGGACCTTCTCCAAGGTCCTCGCCCCCGGGCTGCGCGTCGGGTGGGTGGACGCGGACCCGCGGCTGCGCCGGCTGCTGATCGCCGGCAAGCAGGCCATGGACACGTGCACGAACGTGCCCGCCCAGCACGTCGTCGAGCGCTTCGTGCGCCGCGGCGGCTACGACGAGCACCTCGCGGGCCTGCGCGTCGAGTACCGGCGGCGCAAGGAGGCCATGGACGCCGCGATCGCCCGCCACCTGGGCTCCCGGGTGCGCACGACCGACCCCGGGGGCGGCTTCTTCCTCTGGGTCACCCTCCAGGGCGAGGACGCCCTGGTGGCCACCCCCCGGCTGTTCGAGCTCGCCCTCGCCGAGGGCGTGGCCTTCATCCCCGGCCCGGCGCTGTCCCCCTCGGGCCGGTTCCCGGACGCCTTCCGGCTGTGCTTCGCCTCCACGTCGCCCGAGCGCACCGAGGTGGGCGTGCAGCG
>JASKZT010000181.1 GCA_030145965.1 Ornithinimicrobium sp. | reverse complement strand
CACCTGCTGCCCGACGCGCTCGACGGCGCGGCCGCGAAGCTCGACGGCTACCTGGACGGCCGGCTGTGACGGCCTACGTGACGGCCTACGAGCCGCGGTAGGTGTCCTTGGAGAGGCCTATCGACAGAATGAAACAGGCTTCCACCAGCGAAAACTCTGAGGTGGGCCCCGTGGGACTCGAACCCACAACCTACGGATTAAAAGTCCGCAGCTCTGACCATTGAGCTAGAGGCCCGGGCACCGCCTCGGCGGGGCCGCGCCCACAGGCTACCCGCCGTGGGGCACAGAGCCCCTCGCGGACCGCGGGACGGAAGGGCTCAGCCGAGCCGCTTCCACCACTTCTTGGGTTCCTCGCCGACGGCCAGCGTGACGACGCGGACCGAGGAGAAGGCGCCGTAGTGGCTGACGCGCAGGCGGTATGCGGCGGGGTCCACCTCACCGGTCGTCACCTTCTCGTCGGCGAAGATCGCGACGCCGCCGGAGAGGTCGACGCCGACGCCGGGCGGCACGATGACGCGCGTCTCGGCGAAGCCGCCGTAGATCTTGAGGTCGACCGTGCGCGAGCGGACGATGGCCTCGCGCAGGTCCAGGACCGCGTCGGCGAAGCCCCCGACGACGGTCAGCGTCTCGGGCACCTCCCACTGGCCGGAGCGTTTCACCGAGCTGAAGAAGCCGGTGACGGAGGGGGCGGTGCTGCCGGTGGCCACCGCGGGCGGGGCGGGGTGGCTGGTCGGTCGCGGCCGCACCGATGTCGGCTCCAGCGGCCCCGCCGGGGTCCAGCCGGGCGTGTCCTCCGCCGGCGCGCGGCTGCCGCTGTCCGGCAGGATCGGGCGCAGGCCAGAGGTGCTGTCCACCGGGCCGCCGGCCCACGGCTGGCCGGGCTGGTGCGGTCGCTGGTCAGGGGTTGCGCTCATGGCTCCAACCTACGCCGGTCGGGGTCGCCCGGGGCTGCCGCCTCCGGGTCACGGACGGTGCGGCAGCCGCACGTCGACCCAGACGAGACGGTGGTCGCTCGTGGGGAAGGGGAAGGTGCCGGTGAGGCGCCAGAGCGGGTCCTCCGAGCGCGGCCAGAACACCTGGGCGTCGGTGATCGGCAGCGACCGGCTCGGCAGCACGTAGTCGACCCGCAGGTTGCCGGGCGACTCGGCGAAGTCGGCGGTGTCGTGGGCAGGGTCGCCGCGGTGGTCGAGGTTGACCCCGCCCTGGGTCAGCGCCGCCTCGACGCCGCCCTCGCTCGAGGGGGTCACGCCGGTGCTGACCCGCGGGTGGTCCAGCAGCTGGTTGATGGCGCCGTTGCGGGAGTCGCCGTCGTGAGGGTCGGCGTTGTAGTCGCCGACGATGACGAAGCGCTCGCCCGGGCCCAGCCCGCCGCGGCCACCCTCGTCGTCGTAGATGTAGGCGCCCTCGCGCGGGGTGCCGACGTAGTCGGCCCAGAAGCGGATCTCGTCGTGGTTGCGCCGGCCGTTGCGGTCCTCCGGCCCGTCGAAGGTCGGGGGAGTGGGGTGGGCCGCGAGGACGTGCACGGTCTTCTTCCCGACGCGCACGGGCACGTCCCAGTGGGACTTGCTCGACAGGCGCAGCTGCTCCTGCTGAGCGGCGGGGTAGAAGTCGGTCGGGATGACGTTGCCCGGCATGTCCGCCCACCGGAAGTGCTGGAAGGTGCGCACGGCGTCGGCGTCGATCGGGTAGCGGCTGTAGACGACCATGCCGTACTGCCCCGGGAAGAGGCCGAAGCCCCACGCGTCGTCCGGTCCGCCGACGGTGCCGTCCTGGTTGAGGTCCAGGCCGCTGGGCACACCGGTGTTGGACGGCGCGATGTAGGCGTAGGGGTAGTGGACGGGGTCCGCGCCGTTCTGGGACACCTCGAGGTAGTTCTCCCGGAAGAGGTCCTCGTTGCCCGGGGCGTAGTCGAACTCGTTGACGAGCACGACGTCGGGCCGGGCCCGCTGGATCGTCTCGGCGACGTTGCGCGCCTGCTGGTCCGCGCCGTCGGCCAGGTCGGCGGCCAGCTCGCCCTCGGCGGTGCGGTTGAGCGAGGCGTTGAAGGTCGCGAAGCGCACGTCGAGGTCCGGCTTCCCGGGCGGCCCGGCCGGGCGCGCGGCCTGGGCGGGGGCGGCCAGGAGGGAGCCGAGGAGGGCGAGGGCGAGGGCGGCGGGGGCGACCCGGCGGCGGCGGAGCGTCATACCGGCAACCTAGGCCGGTCCGGCGCCGGGCGCACCCCCTCGGGGTGTCGCGCGGTGGGCGGCGCGGTGAACGTCGGTCGACCTCCTGGGCTGTGGCACGCTTATGCTCATGAGCGAACGATCTGCCGCCACCACCCTCACCACCGCCGAGCGCGCGCTGGTCGAGACCAACGGCATCGAGGTGATCGACGAGGCCGAGCGCACGGCCCGCCCCTCGGACCTGTTCTGGCCGTGGTTCGCGGCCAACGTCTCCGTCTTCGGGCTGAGCTACGCGGCCTTCATCTACGGCTTCCAGATCTCCTTCGCCCAGGGCGTCCTCGTCGCCGTCGTCGGGGTGGTCCTGTCCTTCCTCTTCTGCGGCGTCATCGCGATCGCCGGCAAGCGGGGCTCGGCGCCGACGATGGTGCTCTCGCGTGCGGCCTTCGGCGTCGAGGGGCAGAAGGTGCCGGGCGTGGTCTCCTGGCTCGTCTCGATCGGGTGGGAGACCTTCCTCGCCATCCTGGCGGTGCTGGCGACGGCCACCGTCTTCCGGGAGCTGGGCTGGGCCAGCGGCACCACGACGCTGGTCTCGGCCACCGTGGTCGTCACCGCGCTCATCGTGCTGGCCTCGGTCGCCGGCTACCACACGATCATGCGGCTGCAGTCGGTCCTGACCTGGGTGACCGGCGTGATCACGATCGTCTACGTCGCCCTCACCTTCCACCTCGTCGACCTGTCCGTGGTGACGATGCGCGGCGACGGCTCGGCGCAGGCGGTCATCGGCGCGCTCGTCATGGTCATGACCGGGTTCGGCCTCGGCTGGATCAACATCGCCGCCGACTGGTCGCGCTACCAGGCCCGCAGCGCCTCCGGCGGCTCGATCGTCTTCTGGAACACCCTCGGCGGCGCGCTGCCGGTCGTCTTCCTCGTCGGCTACGGCCTGCTGCTCGTCGGCTCCCGCCCGGACCTCGAGGCGGGCATCGCCGACGACCCGATCGGCACCCTGGCCACCCTGCTGCCCACCTGGTTCCTCGTGCCCTTCCTCGTCGCCGCCGTGCTCGCCCTGGTCAGCGGCGCGGTCCTGGGCATCTACTCCTCCGGCCTGACCCTGCTCTCCCTGGGCATCGACATCCCGCGCCCGGCCGCCGCCGGCATCGACGGGCTCATCCTCACCGCGGGCACCATCTGGGTGGTCTTCTTCGCCGAGAGCTTCCTCGGCCCGTTCCAGAGCTTCCTCATCACCCTCGGCGTACCGCTCGCGGCGTGGGCCGGCATCCTCATGGCCGACATCGCGCTGCGTCGCCGCGACTACGACGAGCACGCGCTCTTCGACCGCACCGGCCGCTACGGCGCCTGGGACTGGACCTCCGTGGGCACGATGCTGGGCGCCTCGGTCCTCGGCTGGGGCCTGGTCATCAACCTCTTCGCCGAGGACGCGGCGTGGAACAACTGGCAGGGCTACCTCCTCGGCCCGCTCGGCCTCGGCGGCCGCGACGGGACGTGGGCCTACGCCAACGTCGGCGTGCTCGTCGCCCTCGCCCTCGGCTTCCTCGTGACGTATGCCGCGCGCCGCGGCACGGTGCGCCGGCAGGAGGCGGGCATCGCCCCGACCCGGGAGGACGAGCCCGACCGCGTGGTCGCCCCGTGACGAGCCCCGACCCCTGGCTGGTCGTCGTCGACGCCCAGGCGATCTTCGCCGACCCGGCCTCGGCGTGGGCGGCGCCACGGTTCGCGCAGACGCTGGAGCCGGTGCGCCGGCTCGTCGCCGAGCACGGCCCGCGCACGGTGCTGACCCGGTGGGTGCCCCCGGAGCGGAAGCAGGGGTCGTGGGTGCCCTACTTCGAGGAGTTCCCCTTCGCCGACCGCCCGCCGCACGACCCGCTCTTCGACCTCGTGCCCGAGGTCGCCGCCCTCGGCGTCGAGCACGTCGTCTCCGAGCCGACGTTCGGCAAGTGGGGCCCCGGCCTCGCGGCGCTCACCGGGCAGCACGCTCACCTCGTGCTGGCCGGGGTCGCCACCGACTGCTGCGTCCTCTCGACCGCCCTGGCCGCTGCCGACGCGGGGTGCCTCGTCGAGGTCGTGGCCCCGGCCTGCGCCGGGTCGAGCGACGAGGCGCACGCGCGGGCGCTGGAGGCCATGCGTCTCTACGCCCCGCAGATCGTCGTCCGCGGCTGAGCGACCGGACCGGCCGCTCGCTCAGGCCCGCTCGCGCAGGACGGCCAGCGTCGCCAGGGCGTAGGCCTCCTCCGCGTCGCGGTGGGTGAAGGTCGTGGGCGTGCCGCCGAGGAGCGCGACCACGGCATACCCCTCCTCGGCGAGCCCCAGCCCGACGAAGTCGTGCCCGAGGACCGCCCGCAGCTGGTCCTCGCGCGGCAGCCACAGGGTCTCCTCCAGCGCCACCGAGTCGAGCGCCCACTCGGTGACCCCGTTGAACCCGATGACGCTGCCGCCGACGAACTCGTGGACCTCGACGGTCATGTCGGCGAGGTGGTAGACGTCGCTGCCGACCTCGGGACGGTCGACGACGAAGCGGTCGCCGGGCATCGGCGACCACACGAGCCCCGAGTCGAGGAGCCGCCGCGCCAGGTCGAGCGAGATCATCCGACCACGGTGTCACGGGCCCCGCCCGGGCGCGCGCGGGGACCGGGCGCCATGCCGGACAATGGGGGAGATGTCAGCCGATCCCGCACCCGCCGCCGCGCCCGTCACCGAGCCCGCGCTCCTCACCGACCTCATCCCCGCGGGCCGGGGGGCCGGCGACGCGGACGCGCTCTACGACGCCTTCGCCCGGTGGGCGCAGGACCGCGGGACGCCCCTCTACGCGCACCAGGACGAGTCGCTGCTGCACCTGCTCGAGGGGTCCAACCTCGTGCTGTCCACCCCCACCGGCAGCGGCAAGTCGCTCGTCGCCACGGCCGCGGCGTTCATCGCGCTCGCGGGGCAGGACGGCGCCGGCGCCGGCGGGGCCCCCGGCGAGCCGCGCGTGACCTTCTACACCGCGCCGATCAAGGCGCTGGTCAGCGAGAAGTTCTTCGACCTGTGCCGCACGTTCGGCGCGGACAACGTCGGCATGCTCACGGGCGACGCGTCGGTCAACGCGGACGCCCCCATCATCGTCTGCACCGCCGAGGTCCTGGCCAACATCGCGCTGCGCGAGGGCGAGGGCGCCGACGTCGGCATGGTCGTCATGGACGAGTTCCACTACTACGCCGAGCCCGACCGCGGCTGGGCCTGGCAGGT
>JASKZT010000147.1 GCA_030145965.1 Ornithinimicrobium sp. | reverse complement strand
GCCGTGTCGACGTGGAGCACGTGGTGGCTCATCGTCGAGATGGGCGACTGCACCGAGTCGGCGTGGTGGGTCACCGGCTTGACGAGGTAGCGCTTGGCGATGACGTCGATGCCGGCGTCGAGGGTGGCCGAGAAGAGCATCCGCTGACCGACGCGGGGGGTGCGGTCCAGGAGGCGCTTGACCGCGGGCAGGAAGCCCAGGTCGGACATGTGGTCGGCCTCGTCGAGGACGGTCACCTCGATGGCGGACAGGTCGGCGTACCCCTGGCCGATGAGGTCCTCGAGGCGGCCGGGGGTGGCGATGAGGACGTCGACGCCGGACTGGAGGGCGCGGACCTGGGGGTTCTGCCCCACGCCGCCGAAGATCGTCAGGCTGCGCAGGCCGGCGACGCGGGCCAGCGGCGCGAGGGACTCCTCGATCTGGCGCGCCAGCTCACGGGTCGGCGCCAGCACGAGGGCACGGGGCGCGCGCCCCCGGCGGGAGGTCGCGGCGCCGTCGCGCGCCAGGCGCGTCACGAGCGGCAGGAGGAAGGCGAAGGTCTTGCCCGAGCCGGTGCGGCCGCGGCCGAGCACGTCGCGCCCGGCCAGCGAGTCGGGCAGGGTGGCGGCCTGGATCGGCGTCGGCACCGTGATCCCCAGCCCGGAGAGGGCCGAGGACAGGGAGGAGGGCACGCCGAGGTCGGTGAAGCTGGAGGTCATGAAGAAGAGTCTTTCGGGACGGTTGCGATGTCCCACCCGGCGCGCGGGCCCGGGGGCGGCGCGACCGTGGAGGCCCGGTGACGGGCTCTCGTGATCATGCGCCCCGAGGTGAGACGGTGCGGGGCGCTGCGACCACTCTACCTGCCCGGACGCCCCGCGGCCGCCACCGCCCCGCCGGGCGCTTCCCTACGCGGCGTAGGGGACGTCGGCCTCGACCGGCAGGACGCGCAGCCCGTCGGTCTCGGCGACCACGACCACCGCCGAGGTGCGGACGTCGGCGAGCAGCGCCACGACCTCCTCGACCGACCAGGCCACCGGCTCGACGTCGGTGCGTCGCATCACCCGCACGTCCAGGCCGGTGCGGGAGGCGACCTCGGCCCCCAGGCCCGGGGCGGCCGCGCCCAGGAGCAGCACCTGCCGCAGGCCACCCGCCCGGCCGGGAACCGGAGCGGGGTCGGCCCCGGCGGCGGCCTCGCGGTCGCCGCGGAAGACGGTCCAGTGGTAGGCGGACAGGACCGAGGTCGTCGCCAGGAGGCCCAGCGGGAAGCGCAGACGGCGGATCGTCTCGGCGTCGACCCCGCCGGAGAGCGCGTCCTCGAGCACGAGGAAGACGAGGGAGATGAGCGCGACGACGGCCACCACCCCGGCCACCCCGAAGAGGACGAGCAGGTAGGTGCGCCGCGTGGCGGAGGCCAGCTCCGGCGGGGCGTCGGCCCGCCGGGCGGCCTGCGCCTGACGCCAGTGCCACCACCAGACGGGTGTCCCGACCGCGAGGAGGACGAGGGCCGCGAGCAGGGCGTTGACGGCGCTGCCCCCGACGACGAGGTCGTCGCCGGCGGCGATCGCCTCGACGAGGGTGACGAGGACCATGACGAGCCCGCCGGCCGCCGCCAGCAGGCCCACCGCGGCGAGGAGGTACTCGTAGACCCGGCGCAGCTCGGTCCGGCTGCCGGAGCCCTCGGCCAGGAGCGCGGAGTGGTACCACCACACGAGGAGGCCGACGAGGAGGGCGGCGAGCTGCACCGGGGCGCTGCCGAAGTGCTCGGCGGCGTCCGCCGTGCCGGGGTCGCCGACCAGCCACACCAGCGTGTCCCAGCCGAGCAGGCTCGCGGTCACGACGGCGGTGAGCAGGCCGCCGGCGACACCGGCGAGGAGGACGAGCGCGAGCCAGGCGGTGTCCCGCGGGCCCCGCGCCGCGCGCAGGGCCCAGTAGGCGCACCAGACCGCAGCGCCGACCACCAGGGTCGCCGCGCCGCCGAGGATCTCCTCCACGGTGCTGCCGAGGATCGCGCGGCCACCGAGGCCGAGCAGCTCGCGCAGCGAGGGGGCCAGGGTGAGCACGAGGCCCACGGCGGCGAGGACCAGGCCGACGAGGGAGCCCAGCAGCAGCTCGGTGCGCAGCTGCCCCGCCGGGGTGACCGCGCGGCCCCAGCGCAGGTGCGCAGCCCAGACAGCCGTCCACACCAGCGCCGTGGCCAGCTGCCCGTCGCGGCCGTCGTCGACGAGCGCGCGCAGCGTGACCTGCCAGGCGACGGCCGCCACGAGGAGCGAGACGAGCCCCGCCAGGGTCAGGTAGGCCGCCCAGCCGAGCGAGCGGGGCTCCTGCGGGTCCGTGCGCAGCCGGCGGGAGGTCCACCACGCCAGCAGGCCCCACAGGGGCAGGGCGATGAGGGTGAAGGTCAGCTGGAGCGCCAGGTCGGCGTCGTCGGCGACGAGCACCGGGTCGGGGTCGAGCAGCGGCCCGAGGAGCCGTCCGAGCAGTCCGGCGACGCCGCTCGCGGCCGCGACGAGGAGTCCCAGCAGCAGCAGGTACTGGAAGAAGCGGCGCACCTCCTGGCCGGCACCGCCGGGGGTCGTCACGGCCGTGACCCGGAGCAGGCGAACATCGGCCAGGGCTCGCCGGTGATGACCCAGGTGCCGGCCTCGCGGCGCAGGTCGAACGTCAGCTCGTCGCGGTAGCCGTCCCCGCCGAACGGGCCGCCCCCGCCGTGGACGAGGTCGACCCGCACGTCGGCCTCCTCACCCTCGGTGCGGGTGTCCCGCAGCACGACCCGGGCCGGGTCGCCGGCGTGCGCCTCGCGCAGGTCGCGCTCGGTGCACCGGCCCTCGGGGTCGAGGCGGTCGGACGCCTGCCCGGTGTCGCCGTCGGAGACCGCGCGCAGGTAGTCCTGCACCGTCGCCTCGGGCGAGCC
>JASKZT010000068.1 GCA_030145965.1 Ornithinimicrobium sp. | reverse complement strand
GTGCTGTCCGCCGGCTCCGCCCCCGCCGCCCAGGTCAACGCCGCCGCGGTCCAGGCCATGGCCGAGGAAGGCATCGACATGTCAGCCGAGCAGCCCAAGCTGCTCAGCGACGCCGCCGTCCGGGCCTCTGACGCCGTCATCACCATGGGCTGCGGCGACACCTGCCCGATCTACCCCGGGAAACGCTACGAGGACTGGGAGCTCGACGACCCCGCGGGCCAAGGCCTCGAGGGCGTGCGCCCCATCCGGGACCAGGTTCGGCACCGGGTGAGCGGGCTGCTCGACTCGCTCGGCGTCGAGCGGGGGTTCTGAGCGTTCCTGGCGACGTTGTCGGTTCGACGGTGTGCTGTTCGTCGTCTTCCTGACCCGTCATAGTGACCGGTGGGTCCGTCCGAGGAGAGAAGGTGCGCCATGAAGTACTTGATGCTGGTCTGTCGCGACGTCGAGGACTCGCCTACGCCACCCTCGCAGGCCGACCGGGATGCCGCCCCCGACGTGGGCCAGTGGTGGCAGGCGGTCAACGATGCGGGCAGGTACGTCATGGGTGACCGGCTGCGCCCCGCGGACGAAGCCATGACCGTGCGTGTGCGCAAGGGCGAGGTGCTGGTGACCCAAGGGCCGTTCACCGAGGCCAGCGAGGTGGTCGCCGGGTTCGACGTCCTGGAGTGCGGGTCGATGCAGGAAGCTGTCGAGATCGCCTCCGGCCACGCCATGGCTCACGCAGGGGTCATCGAGATCCGGGCGATGTGGCCGTTCGACGAGAGCTAGGAGCGCGCCGGTGAGGTCAGGCTCGGCCGCCTCGCTGGAGGCCGCCGTACGCGCTGAGTGGCCTGTCATCGTCGCCGGCCTGCTGCGCACCACGGGTGACTGGGAGCTGGCCGAGGACTGCGCGCAGGACGCGACCGTACGGGCCATGCGGACGTGGCCACGCGACGGTGTTCCCGACAACCCCGCCGCCTGGCTCACGTCGGTGGCGCGCCGCCGCGCCCTGGACGTCCTGCGCCGGCGGAGCACGGAGTCCAGGGCGCTGCAGGCGTGGACGGCCATGACCCAGGACACCCCGCCCACGTGCGACGCCGGCAGCGGCTACGCCGACGACCGGTTGCGTCTGCTCTTCACCTGCTGCCACCCGGGGCTCAGCCTGCAGGACCGGGTCGCGTTGACGCTGCGCACCGTCTGCGGCCTGTCCACCCGCGACGTGGCACGCCTGCTCCTCGTCAGCGAGCCCGCCATGAGCCAGCGGCTCCTACGGGTGCGCAAGCAGATCCTCCGCGAGGGGCTGGCGATGTCCGTCCCGCCGGCGGACGAGGTCGAGGACCGTGTCGCAGCCGTGCTGGCCGTCATCTACCTGCTCTTCGCCGAGGGCTACTCCGCGACCGATGGCGGCGGCATCCGTGACGAGCTGGCCGAGGAGGCGATCACCCTCGCTCAGCTCCTCACCTGGCTGCTGCCCGCTCACGGCGAGGCGCACGCCTTGCGGGCCCTGGTCCTGCTGCAGCACGCCCGACGGCCGACCAGGACAACGCCTGACGGCATCCTGGTCCCGCTGGAGGAGCAGGACCGCACCCGCTGGGACCGGTCCTCGATCGCCGCCGGCATGGAGTCGCTGCACCTGGCGCGCTCCGCACCGGACGCGACCGATGGCCTCGTCGGCGTCTACCGACCCCAGGCCGAGATCGCGGCCCTGTACAGCACCGCACGAGCCGCCGCGGACACCGACTGGACGGGGATCGTCACCTGGTACGACCTGCTCCTGGACGCCACGGCCTCACCCGTGGTCGCGATGAACCGGGCCCTCGCGGTCGGCATGCGTGACGGACCGCAGGCCGGCCTGGCCACGCTCGAGGACGTCGTTCACCATCACCGCCTCGATGACGCGCCGGAGGTGGCCGCGATCCGCGCCGACCTCCTGCGCCGGTCGGGCGACCGCGGCGCAGCGCGCCATGCCTACCGGAACGCCCTCGAGGTGGCGCGCACCGAGACCGTGCGCGGCTTCCTGCAGCGCCGCATCGACGAGCTGAGCTGAGGGGCGTGCGGGTCCCCCCGTGCCGGGGTGTCCGTGCCGTCGCAACCGAGAGCCGGGTCGGATCCGCATCTCGTCGTTCGTCGGGTCCGTGAGCGAGCCACCCGGCTCGCCCGAGAACCGGAGAAGGAGAACGTCCACATGGCGAGGTTCATGCTGCTGATCAAGGGCGACCACGAGGCGTGGGAGGACATGTCACCGGAGGAGCAGGCCCGTATCGAGGAGGGCCACCACTCCTTCGCCGCCGCGGCGGGGACGGCCATCCTCGATGGTGGTGAGCTGGACGGCAGGGCAACCTCCGTGCGGTCCCGTCACGGCGGAGACCCCGAGGTCACCGATGGCCCGTTCACGCAGGCCGACGAGGTGGTGGGTGGCTACTACCTTCTCGAGACACCCGACCTCGACCGGGCGATCCACCTGGCTGCGCTGCTTCCCGAGGCGCACGCGCCATACCGTGCCGGCGTCGAGATCCGGGAGCTGGTCGAGACCATCGGGCGGTCGGACCTTCCCGCCCGGCCGCTCAGTGGCCCTGTCCGAGCGTGCCGGTGAGCTGCTCGTGGCGGGCGGCGGAGGACCAGTTGAGGCCGATGATCGTGACCTCCTTGCCGAGGCGGGCGTACTTGCTCTGCACGGCGTCCAGGGCGGCCACGGTGGAGGCGTCCCAGATGTGGCTGTCGGAGAGGTCGATGACCACGCGGGGCGGGTCGCCGGCGTAGTCGAACTGGTAGACCAGGTCGTTGCTGGTGGCGAAGAACAGCTCCCCGGAGACCTTGTAGGTGCGCACGTCCGGCTCGCCGTCGACGTCGGTCTCGACGACCTTGTCGACCGAGGCGAAGTGGGCCACGCGCCGGGCGAAGAGGATGATCGCGGCGTTGACGCCCACGATGACCCCGTAGGCGAGGTTGTGGGTCACGACGGTCACCACGACGGTCAGGACCATGACGAGGTTCTCGCTGTACGGCATCCGCCGCAGCGTGCCGGGGTGGACGCTGTGCCAGTCGAAGGTGGCGACCGAGACCATGACCATGACCGCGACGAGCGCGGCCATGGGGATCATGCCGACGGCCGGGCCGGCGCCGACCACGAGGGCGAGCAGGAACACGCCGGCGAGGAAGGTGGAGATCCGGGTGCGGGCACCGGAGACCTTGACGTTGATCATGGTCTGGCCGATCATCGCGCAGCCGCCCATACCCCCGA
>JASKZT010000020.1 GCA_030145965.1 Ornithinimicrobium sp. | reverse complement strand
CGTCCGCGGCGGCGTGGTCCTCGGCCTGGCCGTCGACGCCGCCGTGCACCTGCGCCTGGCCCCCGTCATGGACGTCGCGGCACCGGGCGGGATCGGCGGGGGCAACCTCTTCCGGCTCCAGGGGGCGCTCGCGCTGCTGGTCGCGGTGGTCGTGATCCTCACCGGCCGCCGCTGGTCCTACCTGCTCGCGCTGGCCGTGGCGCTGTCGGCGCTCGTGCCCGTGGTGCTCTACCACCTCGTCGACGTGCCGCCCCTCGGGCCGGTGCCGCGGATGTACGACCCGCTGTGGTCGGCGGAGAAGGTGGTCAGCATCGTCGGGGAGGCGCTCGCGGTCGCCTGCGCCCTGGCGGGTGCCGTGCTGACGGGCCGCGGTGCCGGGCTGAGGCACCGATACGCTGGGCGGCATGACGACCGGTAGCCGCCACGACGGCCGTGCCCCCGACCACCTGCGCGAGATCCGCATCACCCGCAACTGGCTCGACCACGCCGAGGGCAGCGTGCTCGTCGAGTTCGGCCGCACCCGGGTGCTGTGCGCCGCGTCGTTCGAGGCGGGGGTGCCGCGCTGGCGCAAGGGCAGCGGCAAGGGCTGGACGACGGCGGAGTACGCGATGCTGCCGCGCGCCACGCACACCCGCTCTGGCCGCGAGTCGGTCAAGGGCCGCATCGGCGGCCGCACCCACGAGATCAGCCGCCTCATCGGCCGCTCGCTGCGCGCGGTCGTCGACCTCGACGCCCTGGGGGAGAACACCATCCACCTGGACTGCGACGTCCTCCAGGCCGACGGCGGCACCCGCACCGCGGCCATCACCGGCGCCTACGTCGCGCTCGTCGACGCCGTCGAGTCCGCCCGCGCCCAGGGGCTCATCCCGCAGGGCGCCGAGCCGATCACCGGGTCGGTCTGCGCGGTGAGCGTCGGCCTCCTCGAGGGCGAGGCGATCCTCGACCTCGACTACGAGGAGGACGTGGCCGTCGACACGGACATGAACGTCGTCATGACCGGTGACGGCCGCTTCGTCGAGGTGCAGGGCACCGCCGAGGGCGTGCCCTTCGAGCGTGAGCTGCTCGACGTGCTCCTCGACGTCGCCGCCGAGGGCTGCGCCGAGCTGACCGCCCGCCAGGAGGCGGCCTTCGGCGCCGACGACATGGGCGGCTCGGTCGCCCACGAGGCCGGCGCCGACCTCGACCAGGGTCCTCCCACGTGGTGAACGGCGACCGTCGGCTCGTCCTCGCCACCCGCAACGCGCACAAGGTCGTCGAGCTGCGCGACATCCTCGACGAGGCGCTGCGCCGCGCCGGCGTCCACCTGGTCGGCCTCGACGCCTTCCCCGGGCTCGAGGACGTCGTCGAGTCCGGCGTGACCTTCGCCGACAACGCGCTGCTCAAGGCCCGGTATGCCGCGGCGCGGACGGGCCTGCCCGCGCTCGCCGACGACTCCGGGCTGGCCGTCGACGTCCTCGGCGGGGCGCCCGGCGTCTTCTCCGCGCGGTGGTCCGGCCCGCTGGCGCAGGCCACCGGCACCGAGAAGGACGTCGCCAACAACGTGCTCCTGCTGGCCCAGCTCTCCGACGTGCCCGACGAGCACCGGGGGGCGGCCTTCGTCTGCGCCGCCGCGCTCGTGCTGCCGGGCGAGGAGGCCGGGACGACCGGGCAGGAGGTCGTCCGCGAGGGGCGGTGCACGGGGGTCGTCGCCCGGGCCCCGCGGGGGGCGCACGGCTTCGGCTACGACCCGCTGCTCCAGCGCCCGGACGGGCGCACGCTCGGCGAGCACACGAGCGCCGAGAAGCACGCGGTCTCCCACCGGGGCGAGGCCTTCCGCGCCATCGCCGAGGACATCACCGCGCTGCTCGGCTGAGCGCGGCGGGCCGGGCGGCCGGCGTCAGCTGGCGGTGCGCAGGGTGCCGTCGGCGCCGAGGTCGGGCAGCACCCCGTCCAGCGCCGCGGCCCTGACGACCGCCAGGGTGTCCTCCTCGGTCTGCCCGAGGACGATGCTCAGCTCCTCGACGACCGGGCGGCGGGCGTCACGCAGGAGGTCGCGCTCGCCGAGCGAGAGGCCCTTGTCACGCTCGCGGCGCAGGAGGTCGCGCACGAGCGCGGCCACGACCAGCGCGTCGCCGGAGTTGAGCCGGTCGACGTCCTGCTTGATGCGACGCGACCACTGCGTCTCCTGGAAGCCGGACTCGGCGACGAGACGTGCGAAGAGGGCGCCGACCTCCTCGGCGCCCAGGAGCGGGCGGACCCCCAGCTCGTTGGCCTTCTCGACCGGGAGCGACAGCTCCAGCTCGCGGTGGCGGACCGTCAGCTGCACGTAGTGCACCTCCTCGCCGCGGACGGGCCGGGTGAAGAGCCCGGTGACCCGGGCGGGACCGTGGTGGGGGTGGACGACCATCTGGTCGGTGGTGAACCGCATACCTCCCAGTATCCCAGACCACGGCACCTGGTCGGGTCCGTCGCCCCACGGCATACCCTTGGTCCTGCCCAGCCCAGCAGCAGGACCGGAGGATGCCCATGGCGCACCAGTGGCGCGGCGTGATCGCCGAGTACGCCGACCGTCTGCCCCCGTCCGTCACCGAGCGCGTCGTGACGCTGCGCGAGGGCGGCACGCCCCTCATCCCTGCCGAGCACCTGTCCCGCCTCACCGGCGCCCGGGTGCACGTCAAGTACGAAGGGCTCAACCCCACCGGGTCGTTCAAGGACCGGGGCATGACCGCCGCGATCTCCGACGCCGCCCGGCAGGGCGCGAAGGCGGTCCTCTGCGCCTCGACGGGCAACACGAGCGCCAGCGCGGCGGCCTACGCGACCAAGGCCGGCATGGCCTGCGGCGTGCTCGTGCCCGAGGGCAGGATCGCGATGGGCAAGCTGTCCCAGGCGGTGGCCCACGGGGCGACGCTCATCCAGGTCGACGGCAACTTCGACGACTGCCTCGACCTGGCCCGCAAGCTGGCCGAGGCCTACCCCGTCGAGCTGGTGAACTCGGTCAACCCGGCGCGGATCGAGGGTCAGAAGACCGCGGCCTTCGAGGTGGTCGACGCCCTGGGCGACGCCCCCGACATCCACTGCCTGCCGGTGGGCAACGCGGGCAACATCACCGCCTACTGGCAGGGCTACGGCGAGTACGCCGACCCCGGTGCCCCGGGTGCCGGGGGCGTGGCCGTGGCGACCCGGAGGCCGCGGATGTGGGGCTTCCAGGCCGCGGGCGCCGCACCGCTCGTGCTCGGCCACCCCGTCGCCGACCCCGACACCATCGCCACCGCGATCCGCATCGGCAACCCCGCCTCCTGGCGCCAGGCCGAGGCCGCCCGGGACGAGTCGGGCGGGGTGATCGACGCCGTCACCGACGAGCAGATCCTCACCGCCCACCGGCTGCTCTCCTCCCGCGAGGGCATCTTCGTCGAGCCCGCGTCGGCGGCCTCGGTGGCGGGCCTGCTCCAGCAGCACGAGGCCGGGCTGGTGCCGGCCGGCGCGACCGTCGTCTGCACGGTGACGGGGCACGGCCTCAAGGACCCGGGGTGGGCGCTGCGCACGGCCGACGGCTCCGACCTCGAGCCGGTGCGGGTGAGCGTCGACGTCATGAGCGCCGCGGCGGCGCTGGGCCTGGAGTGATGGCCGCCCCGGTGCCCGGCCGGCAGGTGCGGGTCGCCGTGCCCGCCAGCACCGCCAACCTCGGCCCCGGGTTCGACGCGGTCGGCCTCGCCCTGGGGCTGGAGGACGAGTACGCGCTCGAGGTGCTGCCCGAGGGCGCCGGGCTGGACGTCGTCCTCGAGGGCGAGGGCGCGGCGGACCTGCCCCGCGACGCCACGCACCTCGTCGCCGCCCGCGTGCGGGAAGCCCTCGAGGCGTGCGGCACGGGTTGGCTCGACGGCTACGGGCTGCGCCTGACCTGCCGCAACACCATCCCGATGTCCGCCGGGCTCGGCTCCTCGGCGGCGGCCATCGTCGGCGGGCTGGGGCTCGGCTTCGCCCTCGCCCGCGGCGGCGGGCTGACCGAGGCCGACCTCGGCCTGGTCAACACCCACGCCGGCATCGCGGAGGGGCACCCCGACAACTCCTCCGCGTCGGTCCACGGTGGGCTGACGCTGTCGTGGATGCCCTCGCCCCGGGTCGTGCGCACGGCGCGCCCGGCGCTCCACCCCGACGTCGTCCCGGTCGTCCTCGTGCCCGCGGGGGAGCGCGTCGACACCGCCGCGGCCCGCGCGGTGCTCGCCCCGCACGTGGCGCGGCCGGAGGCGGTGCAGCAGGCTGGGCGGGCGGCGCTGCTCGTGCACGCCCTGACCGGCGACCCCACGCTGCTGCTCGACGCCACCCAGGACTGGCTGCACCAGGAGCAGCGGCGCGGGGTCTACCCGGTGACGATGGGGGCCGTGGACACCCTCCGTGGGCTGGGCCACGCCGCGGTCGTGTCGGGTGCGGGCCCCACGGCCCTCTGCCTGACCACCGCGGAGCTGGCCCCCGCCGTCGTCGCCGAGGCGCGCTCGTGGGGCCGGGGCTGGCGCGTGCTGACCCCCGGCGTGCCGCAGGAGGGCCTGCGCGTCCTCTGACGGGGAGGATGGGGGCCATGGACGACACGAGCCGCCACCGCCCCCGACGCTTCACCCAGGTCGACGTCTTCGGCCCGCCGCAGGGCGACGGGCTGTCGGGCAACCCGCTGGCCGTCGTCCACGACGCCGAGGAGCTCGGCGAGGAGACGCTGGCGGCCTTCGCCCGCTGGACCAACCTGTCCGAGACCACGTTCCTGCTCCCGCCCACCCGACCCGGGGCCGACTACCGCGTGCGGATCTTCACGCCCGCTGGCGAGCTGCCCTTCGCCGGGCACCCCACGCTCGGCACGGCGCACGCCTGGCTCGAGGCCGGGGGCGTGCCGGCGCGGGACGACGTGGTCGTCCAGGAGTGCGCCGCCGGCCTCGTCCCCGTCCGGCGCGAGCCGCGCCTGGCCTTCGCCGCGCCGCCGCTCCTGCGCTCCGGCGAGGTGGCGCCGCAGGACCGCTCGCGCGTCCTCGCCGCCCTGGGCCTGCGCGAGGACGACGTCGTGGCGATGGCCTGGGTCGACAACGGGCCGGGGTGGATCGGCGTGGAGCTCGCCGACGCCGAGGCGGTGCTCGCCGTCGAGCCGGTGGCCGAGCACTTCGCACCCGACGGGACCGGGGGTGCCCTCGGTCTCGCGCTGGGCGTGCTGGGTCGCTGGTCCGACGCGGCCGCGGCCGGCCGGGACGTCGAGGTCCGCGCGTTCTTCCGCGACGGCGCACTCCTCGTCGAGGACCCGGTCACGGGCAGCCTCAACGCCGGCCTGGCGCAGTGGCTCATCGAGGCCGGTCGGCTGCCCGTGCGCTACGTCGCGGGGCAGGGCACCCGCCTGCGCCGGCAGGGGCGCCTCTGGGTCGAGCAGGCCGAGCGCCAGGTCTGGGTGGGCGGGACGGCGGCGACGACGGTCCGCGGCGAGGTGCTGCTCGGCTGAGCGCCCCTCAGCGCAGGTCGGAGGGTCGGATCGCGGCCCGCAGGGCGACGCCGTAGGCGTGCTGACCCTTGACGGTGGGATGGAAGAGCTCGGGGTCGCCGATGCCGCCGATCCACGCGTCCGGCGCGTTGACGCCGTGGTCCACGAAGCGGTCGGTGACGTCGACGAACTGGAAGCCCGCCCGCGCCGCGGCGGCGGCCAGGACCGCGTTGAGCTGGTCCGCGGCGGCGTTGAGCCGGACCTGCTCCTCGGGGGAGGCGTTGAGGTAGGCGCCGTGCTCGGGCGAGAACAGACGGGGGTAGCCGGTGACGACGACGTGCGCCTCGGGGGCGGCGGCCCGCACCTGTGCGTAGGCCTGGTCCAGCGCACCGGGCAGCGCCTGGACGAGGAGGAGCGAGAACCCGAGCGCCTGCGTGCACTGCAGGTCGGTGCCGGTGACGCAGCCCCCGACCGCGGTGCCCCAGCCGACGTCGTTGCCGCCGATCGAGAGGGTGACGAGGTCGGTCTCAGGACCCACCGCGGCCAGCTGGGCCGGCAGGTCCCGGATCCGGGCGCCGTTGACGGCCGCCTGGTCGTCGAGCTCGATCCGCATCCGACCGTCGAGGACGAAGGGGTGGGCCTGGCCCGGCGCCACGCCGAAGCCGGCGGCGTAGGAGTCACCCAGCGCGTCGTAGACGAACGGGTCCGGCGCGGCGGCCGCGGGGAGGGTGCCGAGGGCCAGCGGCAGAGCGAGGGCGAGGACCGCGACGGGGGCGGCG
>JASKZT010000018.1 GCA_030145965.1 Ornithinimicrobium sp. | reverse complement strand
GCGGTGCCGAAGTAGGTCACCGACGCGCCCACCCGGGGCAGCACGGCGTCGTAGGAGGACAGCGGGCGGCCCCGGAAGTGCAGGTCGGGCTCGGGCCCGGAGAGGTCGATGCCGAAGCGCAGGGTGTCCAGCACCTTGACCTGGTGGCCGCGCTCGAGCGCGGCCGTCCGCAGCCGCTGCGTGGAGTAGGCGCGCAGCGAGCGCGAGAGGATGGCGAGCTTCACGGAGCGGTCCTGACAAGATGGGGGCGTGCCTGGGCAGACCTATGAAACCACCCCCGACGCCACGGTCGTCGGCTGGCGCGAGTGGGTGCGGCTCGACGCCGTCGGCGTGCCGTGGGTCAAGGCCAAGGTCGACACGGGGGCACGCACCTCCTCGCTGCACGCCTTCGACCTGCGGGAGGCCGAGGTGGGCGGCCGACGAGGCGTCCGCTTCGCCGTCCAGCCCTGGCAGGCGAGCGCCGAGGACGCCGTGACCGTCGAGCTTCCCGTCCACGACGTGCGCAGCGTGCGGAGCAGCTCCGGCCACGCCGAGAGCAGGTATGTCGTGCGCATCCCCTTCGTCCTGGCGGGCCGCACCGTCGACGCCGAGGTGACGCTCACCGACCGCGACGACATGGGTTTCCGGATGCTCGTCGGCCGCGAGGCGCTCGTGCCGGGCTTCCTCGTCGACCCCGGTGCCTCCTACCTGGGCGGCCGTCCCGAGCGCGCCGTGCGCCGCCGCAACTGGGGCCGGTAGTGGCCCGCCCGCTGCGTCCCTCCTTCGCCATCGGCCCCGTCCGGGTGCGCTCAGGCACCCGGCAGGAGGTCTCGCTCCCGCTCACCCGCCTCATCACCGGTGCCCAGGTCAGCCTGCCGGTGCACGTCCTGCACGGCCGCGAGGACGGGCCCACCGTCTGGGTCGACGCCGCGATCCACGGCGACGAGGTCGTCGGCATCGAGGTCATCCGCCGGGTCCTGGCCCAGCTCTCGCCCAAGGAGATCCGCGGCACGCTCATCGCGGTGCCGATCGTCAACGTCCTCGGCACGATGACCGGGGACCGCTACCTGCCGGACCGGCGTGACCTCAACCGCAGCTTCCCCGGGTCGGCCCGCGGGTCCCTCGCGGCGCGCATCGCCCACCTCGTCATGACCGAGATCGTGGCCAAGAGCGACGTCGGCATCGACCTGCACACCGCCTCCGACCGGCGCAGCAACCTGCCGCAGATCCGCTGCGACCTCGAGGACGACCGCACCCGCGAGCTGGCCGAGGCGTTCGGCGCACCGGTCGTCTACCACGCCCGGCTGCGCGACGGGTCGCTGCGCTCGGCGGCCCGCGAGCGCGGCGCCCGGGTGCTGCTCTACGAGGCGGGCGAGGCCTGGCGGCTGGACGAGTGGGCCATCAGCGCCGGCGTGGAGGGCGTGCTCCGCGTGCTGACCGCTCTCGACATGATCGAGCGCCCGGCCTCGCTGGCCGACCCCGGGCGCCCGAGCGAGATCTGCTGGCGCAGCGGCTGGGTGCGCGCCCGCCGCACCGGCATCCTCGTGCTCGGTGTCCAGCTCGGTCAGCACGTCACCGCCGGTGAGCGCCTGGGCGAGCTGCACAGCTCCTTCGGCCGCCGGCTGGCCATCGTCAAGGCCGACCGTGACGGTATCGTCCTCGGCCGCACCGAGGCGCCCCTGGTCAACAGCGGTGACGCGGTCGTCCACATCGGCTCGCTCGAGCCCGGCGCTCCCGGGGAGCCCGACGAGGGGCTGACCGACCCGGCCGACGAGCCGGACGTGCGCGAGGACGCGGCGTCCGCCGACGTCAGCGGCTGAGCGGGGCGGGCACGACGTCGACCTGTCCTCGGCGAGCTGCCCGGTCCGAGCCCACGACGGCGACAGCGAGGATCATGGCCGTGACGGCATACCCGACCCCGTAGGCCATGCGTCCCTCCGGCGCCAGGAAGAACTGCGCGGGGAAGAGCACGATCGCCACCGCGAGCGGCCACGCCGCCCACGCCGGGGCCGGCCCTCGACGCTGCCAGGCGAGCGCGAGGAGCGGGCCGGTCGCGGCCAGGAGGAGCAGCCCCAGGGCGAAGGTGGTGACCGCGACGGGTTGCTCGCGCACCGCCTCGGCGAGCGCGAGGGCGGCGGTGTCGCCGGCGAGCGCCCGCTGGCCCAGGACGTGCAGCGCGAAGGTCTCCGCGCCGTAGTAGGGGAGGACCAGCACGGCCCCCGCCAGACCGGTCGTGCGGGCGGCGCGGGCGGTCCGGCCGCCGTCGACGTCGGCCAGGCGCAGGGCCAGGCGTCCCACCGACACGAGGGCCAGCGCGCCGCACAGGTGAGACACCACCCACGTCGTCGAGGCGAAGGCGGCGGCGGTCGAGGCGCCGGCTCCCGTCGCGTCCCCGTAGGGACGGAGCAGCAGGTAGGCGGCCATGAGCGCCCCCGTGCCGACGGTGGGCGCGAGCAGCGCGCCGCGGGGCTGGCCGGGCCCGGGCCCGCGGCGCTCGGGAGGGGGTGGACGGGTCACGGGAAGCCTTTCAGAGAGCGGTGCTCTTGCCTTGCCTCAGACGGTACGCGCCGTGGGGCCCTCAGCGCAAGAGCACCGCTCTCGCCCGTGCCAGGATGGGGCCATGGCAGGCATCCGCGAGCAGCACCGGGCCGAGACGACGACGCGCATCCTGCGGGCGGCGCGCGAGCAGGTGGCCGAGCACGGCGCCGCGCTCTCCATGCGCGCCGTGGCGCGCGAGGTCGGGATGGTCTCCTCGGCGGTCTACCGCTACTTCCCCACCCGCGAGGTGCTCCTGACCGCGATGGTCGTCGAGAGCTACGAGAGCCTCGAGCAGGTCCTCGCCGACTCCGGTGCGGCGGTCGACGACCGCGCCCCGGCCCAGGTGTGGCGGGCGCTGGGCAGGGCGATGCGGGCCTGGGCGCGCCGACGCCCGCACGAGTTCCAGCTCATCTACGGCACGCCGCTGCCGGGCTACACGGCGCCTCCGGAGACGGTCCCTGCCGCCACGGCCGTGGCGGCGCACTTCCTCCTGGTCGGAGGTGGGGCAGAGGTCGGCGCGTTTGGGGGGCCCGTCCTGCGCGAGCAGCTGGGGCGGCTCGCCGACGCGGGCCTGGCCCGCAGCGCCGCAGGTGCGGCCGCCGTGCTCGCCGAGCTGGCCGCCCTCGTCGGTCTGGTCACCCTCGAGCTGGGTGGTC
>JASKZT010000414.1 GCA_030145965.1 Ornithinimicrobium sp. | reverse complement strand
TCAAGTCCCCGAGAGGCCCCCTATGAGCTCGTCGCACCTGCCCCCGAACCCGCCGGAGGACGACGCTTCCTCTTCGCGGCCGGTCACCTCACACGATCCGGTCGTGCGCGGCACCTCCACTGAGGACACGCGGGAACTCCCTGCCGCGGACGGATACACCAAGGCTTCCGCCGGGAAACCGGATCCCGGGCATGCTACACCGTCCTCGAGTTCTGCACAGGTGACCGCGCCCGAGTGGCTGTCGGCGCTCACAGTCAGGCATTGGGGCGGCACAGCGCTCGCGGCGCTGGGCTCCTACACTGCAATGCTGCTCAGTGCCGCGCTCCTGCTGATGCTGGTCGCCGTCGGGGCCGCCCTCTCCTCGGACGGTGGTTCTCCCTCCGAGGTCATCGACGACGCCGCGGCCTCTACCGGTGTGTCCACCGAGGAGGGACCGAGCACAGCGGGCACCCTCATCAGCCTGCCTATCCAGCTGGTCGCCATGGCGTTCTTCGGGCGGCTGACCCTCTCGATGGGCTCCCCGCTGACCGGGACACAGGGCAGTACCGAGGTCTTCTCGCTCCTGTTCGCGCCGCTGCTGCTCGCGGCCGTGGGCGCGCTGGTCCTTCACCTCCTGGCGCGCCGTCGTGTCGGCCGCCGCCCCCCGCAGGCGCCGGCATCGGCCGGCGTGCTCGCACTGGCCGGCGGCCTGGTCCTCGCCACCGTCGCCGTTCTCCTCGCGTCGATCTCCGCAATCCGGTACAGCGACGAGGAGTCTTCCTTCCCCATGTCGCTCTCCCTGGAAGCGGCATCTGGCTCAGCCTTCTTCCTGGCCTGGCTCATGGGCACGCTCGTGCTGGCGGCCGCCCTGCTCCCGCGGGGACATCGCCGCCCGGGCGGCGGACTGATCAATCTGGGCGATCGGTATCTGCCGTCGCTGAGCCGGGCCTTGCCGGTCCTCGCGGTGCATCTGGGAGTCTTCGGCGTGCCGGCCGCCGTCCTGCTGATCGTCGTAGCATTCGTCGAGGGCGGATGGACCGGAGGCCTCAGCACGCCCCTCTGGCTTCCCTCCGCGGTGCTCTGGCTGTTCACTTGGGCTCACCTGTCCGGAGTCTCCGTGCACACGGACGGGGCGGCCAGGGAGGTCTTGGCCTGGGCCGACGTGCCCGGGAGCGGCACCGCCTACCTGTGGGGAGTCGATCTCCCAGGGTGGATCGTGGCGCTCCTGATCATGCTGGCGGCGCTGTCGGTGGTCACCGCCTCCGTGGCCTGGCTGGTGCGCCGTGACGTCAGTCCGGTCACCCTGACCCGGCCCGCCTCATGGGCCGCGCTGCCCCTGCTCTACTTCCTGTTCGGCCTGTTGCTCACCGCCGTGGGACGGGTGACCGCCAGCATGGACGCCAGCATGTTCGGGCTCGGGGCGATCTCGGCCGGTGCCCTGCTGCGTCCTGCGGCTTGGACGTGCCTCGTCCTCCTGGTCGTCGGCGGGGTCATCGAAGCGCTGTCCCGCTACGTCGCGCCGGCGATCGCCACCGTCCTGCCCGCGGCTCTCGTCGCACGCCTGCAGCCGTCCGTCCACCCCGGGCCGGCATCCGGTCGCGCCCCGGGACAGGATGCGGGGAATTCCATCCCCGTCCGCGACTCCGCCGCAGCGACATCGGTGGGATCCTCCGGAAAGACCCAGGAGTACGCCGCCCCGTCCAGGCCTCCGATGAGCGAGGCCACCCGCAAGAAGGTGCGGACCGCCGTCGTCGTCGGCTCGGCCGTGGCTGTTCTCGCGGTGGCGGCTGCCGTGGCCCACTCGGTCCTCAGCAAGACGGTGTTCAGCCCCAGTCACGAAGTCGAGTCCTACCTGGGATCCGTCGTCGACGGGCAGGCCGTGGACGCCACTCAAGCACTCGACCCGAACGTGCCCACCGATCAGCGCCTGCTGCTGGACGACGACGTGTACGGAGCAGCAGCACATCCCGTCACCGACTACAGCATCCGGGACGTGACCGTGAACGGGAGCACAGCACAGGTTTCCGCCGAGATCACGCAGGACGCGGTGACAACTCCGCTCCAGTTCACCCTGACCCAGGACGGCCGCCAGGCCGGAATCTTTAAAGACTGGAGGCTTCAGGACGGCGGAGCCGAGCTCTATCAGACCCTCTCCATGGATGTCCCTGCCGGCGCCACCGAGCTGACCGTCAATGGCCAGGCGCTGAACCTGACCGAGGCCGGGGTCCCGAGCGGTGAGAACGTGAGCTTCGTGGCGCTGCCGGGCGACTATGTGATCACCCCGCCCCCAGGCGACAAGTACGTGAGCTACGGCTCCGAGCAGACCGTGGAGGTCCGTGCGGACGGTTCCGGCGACACCGACACGGTGGCCTTCACCGCAGAGCCCACGGACGCCGTGCGGGACGACGCGATCGCTGCAGCCAACGCAGTGATCGACGCGTGTGCGGCCAAGACCGAATTCGATCCCGAGGACTGTCCGTTCGGGTACTCGTTCTACAACGACGACGATGATTACCGGAGCCCGGCGTGGACGGTCGAGTCCTACCCGACGTACACGGTGGAGGAGAGCTGGGACTCGCTCTATCTGCGCACGGAGGAGGCAGGAGAGGTCACGCTGACCTACGAGTACAACACCGAGTGGGACGACGAAGAGCCCGCCGATTGGGAAAACGAGGACACGACCGAGACCGTTTATTTCTCGGCACCCATTGTCCTGGACGGCGACCGGTTGTCCCTCGACCTGTCAGGCACCTGGTAGGACTACAAGCCGCGCCGGCGCACAACGGCTGCAGTCGATGTTCCGAGAGCACTTCGGCACGGGCCGGCTTCCTCTCAGCCGACACGATGAGCGCACCCTGGAGACGGGAACGCCGATCGGGAACACTGTGGACATGGAGGCATCGCGACGCACGACGGCACTTCCGACAACCCACGGCGGGCGCGATGAGGGAACTGCTTCTGCTGGGGTCTCACCGGTCCTGTCCTGGGCGTGGGAGCAGCAGCGCATCTGGTCGCGCACGTCCGACCGCCTGAAGAGACAGTTGGACCGCGCCAGGACGGTCGCTCTGCTGCTGGGCATCGTCGCCGCCGCCTTGGCGGTCGCGGCGACGCAGGTGATGGGCGACCGGCCCGTGCTCGGGCAGAGCCTGGGGGCGGCGACGGCGATCAGCGCCGGTCTGGCCACGCTGGTCCAGCGCGGCGTGTCCACCGATCGGATCAGGTCCTGGACGAGGGCCCGGTCGGTTTCCGAGGCCCTCAAGACCGAGGTGTACTCGTACCTCGCCGGCGGTACCCGGTACACCGACCCGGGCCAGCAGGACCGGGTCCTGCACCAACGGTCCCGGGACCTCGTCAATAAGGTGGAGGGTCTCGTGGGACTGACGGTCGCGGTCGACCCGGACGACAAACCGGTCCCTGCTGTGGC
>JASKZT010000257.1 GCA_030145965.1 Ornithinimicrobium sp. | reverse complement strand
ACGGTCTCGACGCTGACGACGCGCGATGGAGTGGCGCGCGACTCGCCCGCTGAGATGCTCCGGTTGCGCGGTCGGCGGCAGTTCCGGTCGTCTCTGGAGTGGCCTCAGGCTGGCTTCGGACGCCACGGGCCGGGCTGCGGACCCACGATCCACTCGGTGTCCCCCCGGCTGATCTCGACCTGCTCACGCCAATGAACGGCGAACGGCATCTCACCGTCGTCGAGCTCTGACGAACGCAACTGCTCTGCCTCAGCACCAGCGATGAAGCCATCGAAGAAGTCCTCGACCTGCTTCTCGACCGGCCCACCGAGGATCACGTGTACGAGGGCGCGGACATCTCGAGACGGGTTCCACCGGGAGAAGTACGCTCCCGCCACGAAGCCATCATCGACGGCCCCTGGGAACCACCCCGGCATGCGCATCTGTGGAGACGCTCATCACCGGATCCTATGGCGCCGCGGTTCGGCGCGGCAGCCATATCACGGTAGGACCGCCCGATCGGAGCAGCGAGCGTCATACCACCGCCCCTACCTCACTCCCGGTCGGCCAGCGCGTCGGCGGCGCGCTCAGCCAGGGTGGCGCCCGCGCCCTCGAAGATCTGCACGACGACCTCGGCGCCCAGAGCCTTGTAGTCCCGGACCTCGCTGTCGTAGCGGGCCACGACGGCGACGACCCCGTTGTAGTCGCCCTCGGCGAGCTGCTCGAGCGCCAGCCGGCTCGCCCCGTGGAACGGCATCGCGAGCACCACGACGTCGACCTGCCGCGTGGACTCCAGGCGCGACCAGAAGTCCCGGTCAGCCGCGTCCGCCTCGACGATCGTGAAGCCCTCCACCCGCAGGTCGTGCACCCGGTGGGGGTCGTTCTCCACCCCCAGCACCTCGAGCCCGTGGGCCTCGGCCAGCTCGCGGTAGGCGGCCCGGCCGACGCGGCCCATGCCCATGACCACCGCCCGGGCGCTGCCGAACGAGATGGGCCGCTCGTGGGGGTGCACGTCCGTAACCGGGTGCCCCGGCATCACCTTGCGCGCCAGCCGCAGCACGGTGTCCGAGCGTGCGTTGAGCAGGGCCGCCAGCACGAAGCTCCCGGCGACGGCGACGGACATCACCACGAGCCAAGGCTCCTCCAGCATTCCCGCCGACACGGCGACGGCGGCGACGATGAGCCCGAACTCCGAGTAGTTGCCCAGCAGGAGCGCTGCCTTGATCGACGTCCGCCGGCGCAGCCTGTGCCGGTCGAGCAACCAGACGTAGAGGAGGATCTGCACCGGCAGCAGAAGGAGCAGGGCCAGCCCCAGGCCCACGGTCTGCGGGGTGGCGGGCCCGCCGAACCCGATCGAGATGAAGAAGCCGACCAGCAGCAGGTCCTTGAGCATGAAGAGGCTGTGCGACAGCTCGCTGGCCGCTCGGTCTCCGGCCAGCAGCATGCCAGTGACCAGGGCGCCCAGGTCCCCCTGGAGCCCGACCGCGTCGAAGGCGGCATACCCGGGGCCCAGGGCCACGGCGAGGCCGAAGAGCGCCTGCAGCTCCCCCGGGGGGATGTGGTCCCAGAGGCGACGGGCTGCCCAGCCGAACGGCAGCAGGGCCAGGACCAGCGGCACGGCCCAGATGCTGGGCAGCTCGTCCTGGGTCGTGGTCATGAAGACCACCGCCGCCAGGTCCTGCATGACCAGGATGCCGATGGCCACGCGCCCGTAGAACGACTGCAGCTCGGCCTTGTCCTCCAGCACCTTGACGACGAACACGGTCGAGGAGAACGCCAGCGCGAAGGCGATCAGCACCAGGGTGTCGGCGCCCACCCCGGCCAGGAGTGGGTAGCCCACGAGCGCGAGCAGCCACAGGAACCCGGTGCCCGCCGCGACGGAGAGCGCCAGGTGGGCGCCTGTGGTGACCCACACCTCGCGTGCCAGCAGGCTGCGGACGTCGAGCTTGAGCCCGATGCCGAACAGCAGGAGCGCGACGCCCAGATGGGCCAGGAAGTCGAGGTAGGGCAGCTCCTGGACCCCGAGGGCGTCGAGGACGAAGCCGGCGCAGAGGAAGCCCAGCAGCGCCGGCAGCCGGAGCAGGGACATGAGCAAGCCCGCCGCGAACGTTGCGGCAAGGAAGAAGGCGACGTCGCTCACGGCACCTCCTTCGCCCGGCTGCCCCAGGGTGCGGCGATTGTCGCACTTGGCGGGCCCGCACGACCAGCGCGCTGCGGCGAACCTCGTGGCATGTCCACGGCACGATCCCCGACATCAGAAGGAGCACCTGGGCGACCTGCACCTGCTCCCTCAGAGCGGTCCTGCCCATACACAGCGAGTGCGTTCGGATCGTGATTGTCGTCCAGCTCTCTCAGAGGCGAGCTCGGTACATCACGGTCACGGGCATCCCAGGTGTCCCCGCCGACCCTGACCTGTGGCAAAGCTCTCGGCGGCAAATGAGTGCCTATGCACAGTTCTGCCGGGGTAACGTCAAGAGCGCTGGCGGCGTTGAAATTTCGCGCACCGTCGAGGAATACGGGCAAATTGCATTCACTCGCTAGTTCGGTGATATCTCGAGCAACTCTGATGGGAACGACCAAGCGCGCGTTGAGGTTATCAGTGTTCGGTCAGCCGAATAAACCAATCCGGCGCCTAAGCCCCAGCACTCCCACTGAGATGAGAGTCCGGCTCAGCGGCGCCCTGCCCCAGGGTCGCGAGGGCGC
>JASKZT010000024.1 GCA_030145965.1 Ornithinimicrobium sp. | reverse complement strand
GGCACGGGGGGCCGCGGCCTGCTCACGCGACCGCGCCACCTCCTCGGCGAGCGCCCGTGGCACCGCGCCCGCCAGCGCCTCGTCGACCTCCGTCCTGGCCCGGCCGGCGAGCAGGGAGCGCAGCTCGCGCGTGAGGTCGCGGACGGCGCCCTGCGCGGCGGAGGTGGCCGCGGCCGAGGTCCGCAGGGCGTCGAGGTCGCCCGCCCCGGCGGCGTCGAGGAGGGCGGCGAGGCGGCGGCGGGCGCCGTCGAGCTCCTCCTGCCGCTGTCGTCCCCCGACCTCCGGCTCGAGCACGACCCGGACCGCGCCGGGCACGGTCACGACGAGCTGCTCGGTCAGCGCCACCTCGTGGGTCTCACCGGGACCGAGCACGTCGAGCCCCTCGGCCGGCGTGGCCCGGGCCAGCTCGACGGCACCACCGAGCGACTCCACCCGCACGTGCGCGCTGGCGGCCTCGTGCTGGGCGCGGAGGACGTCCACCCGGTGCTGCAGCTCGTGGGCCTGCCGGACCGTGGCCTCGTCGACCGGCCGGGCCGGCACCCGGCGCCGGGCCGCGAGGAGCCCGTCGACGGCCTCGTCGACCCGCTCGAGCAGCCGCCCGAGCGAGTCGGCCTCGGCCCCCTGGGCGAGGAGGTCGACGTCCGCCCGGGCCAGGTCGCAGACCGCCTCGGCCCGCTCCAGCTCCTCGTCGGCGTCGACGAGCGCGACCTCGGCCCGCTCCAGGGTCGCGGCGAGGGCGTCCAGCGCCGCCTGGTCCTCGGCCCGGCGCCGCTCGGTCAGCGCGAGCTCCTGGCCGAGCCGCTCGACCTGCTCGACCTGCTCGGCCCGCCGCCGGCGGTCCTTGGTCATCGCCCGGGTGCGCTCGGTGGCCTCGCCGAGCCGGGCGCGGGCGTGGGCGTGGGCCTCCGCGACGGCGTCCGCCCGGGCCTGCGCCTCGGAGGCCGCCGTGCGCGTGCTCCGCGCGCGGGTCACGGCGTCGGCCGTCGCGGCGACCTCGTCGCGGGCGGCCTGCTGCCGCTCGAGCAGCCGGCCGGCCTCCTCGAGGAGCCGGTGGGTCTCCCCGACGCGGTCCTGCGCCTCGGTCCAGGCGACCATCGCCCGCCGGTAGTCCCCCGTCGCCCGTCCGGTGCGGGTGTAGTAGGTCAGGTACTCCTGCTCGACCATCCTGAGCACCTGGTCGCCGCCCTCGGCGTGCAGCTCGGAGCCGGCGGCGGCGTCGAGCGCGGCGCTGAGCACCGCGCTGTCGGCCAGCGGCGCCACGCTCCCGTCACCGGCCTGGCTGAGACGCAGCGCGTCCCACAGGGTGCGGTCGAGGGAGTCGTGCAGCAGGCGCTCGACGCGGGCGTGCGCCGCCTCGCCCGACAGCTGCTCCGGCACCGGCTCCAGGATGTCCAGCGTGGTGACCGGCTGGCGCAGCCAGCGCTTGGCGTAGCGGACGCGGTGGCCGCCGACGGTGAGCTCCGCCTCGACGTAGGGCCCGACGTCACGCCCCACCGGTTGCAGACCCCTGATCTCCTTGCTCGTGGAGGTGGCCTTGTAGCGGGGGTCGAGCAGCTTGTCGAAGGCCTCGAGCAGCGTGGACTTGCCGATCTCGTTGGGGCCCTCGACGACCACCACGCCGCTCTCGGGCAGCTCGACGGTGCTCTCGCGCACGCCCTTGAGGTCGCGCACCGTGATCCGGTGGACCCTCATGCCGCCCCTCCCCGGGTCAGGCGGTAGAGCAGCGCGAGCGCGTCCCGGGCGCTGTCCGCGTCGTCCTCCCGGCCGGGGACGAAGGCGACGACGTGCGCCTCCTCCTCGCCGCCGTCGTCGTCGAGGGCGGCGCGGTCGAGCGGAACGGCCACGGGCCGGGCCACGGCGCGGATCTCCTCCACCGCCGAGGCGAGGAAGCCGCCCAGCCCGAGGTCCTCCCAGTCCGTGCCGTCGTCGAGGACGGCCAGGTCGGTGCGCCGCTGCCAGAGGTCCAGGGCGGCCAGCGCGTCGCCGTGGCGTGCGCACAGCTCCTCCAGCCGGGCGTGCTGGGCCACGGTCAGCTCGCCGGTCATCGCCAGCCGCACGACGGCGCGGTCCTTGTCCGGCAGACCGCGCAGCCGGTCGTCCAGCGCGTCGAGGTCGGCGGACGAGCCGAGGCGGGCGGTGACCAGGTGGAAGGCCCACGTGCCGACGTGGTGCGGCGTCACCCGGGCGGGCGACCCCGGCTCCAGGTCCACGACGAGCACGTCGCCGGGCCGCTCCTCGCGCCAGGCGGTGGGCTCCGGCGCCCCCGGGTAGCCGATCGCCTCGGTGCCGGCGACACGGGTGCGGGAGTGCCGGTCCCCCAGCGCGACGTAGTGGATGCGTCCCTCCTCCAGGGCCGCCAGGAGCGGGGCCGTCTCGATCGTCGCGGGGTTGCGCCGGTCCGGGTCGAGCTCGTCGACCGCGCCGTGCCCGACGACGACCCGCACGGTGCCCTCGGGCGCCGGACCGTCCTCGACCGTGGCGAGCGCCTCGGCCACGAGGTCGCGACCAGGGTGCTTGCTGCGCCAGGGAGCCGCCACGAGCTCGACGCCGGGGGCGACCTCGTGCACGCCCGTGCGGTCCAGCACGTGGACGTGCCCGGGCGCCTCGGCCCGGAAGACGGGGGAGGTGAGGACGGACATCGCGTCGAGCGGGTCGTGGTTGCCCGGGAGGAGGTAGACCGGCACCGGCACCTCGCGCAGCGCCTCCAGCGCCCGGCGGACCGTCTGGGGGGTGAGCTGGTTGCTCTCGAAGACGTCGCCGCACACGACGACGAAGTCGCACCCCTGGTCCTGCGCCACGCGCCCCAGCCTGCGGACGACGTCGACGCGGGACTGGGAGAAGCGGGCCTGGGCCTCCGGGGAGAGGAAGCGCCGCGTCATCCCGATCTGCCAGTCGGCGGTGTGCAGGAACCTCATGCGACCCTCCTCCCTCCTCGTGCGGCGACCCTGTGCGACCCACCGTAGGAGACGCCTCCGACAGACCCCGGGAGGTGGGTGCCGTGTCGGTCAGCCGGTCAGCCGGTCAGCCGGTCAGCCGGTCAGCCGGTCAGGGTCAGCGCCAGGCCCGCCCCGGCGCACCCGACCAGGACCGTCAGCACGAGGTAGGCCGCTCCCCGCGCCCGGGAGGGGCGGCCGAGCTCGACCGCCTGCAGCGCGAGCGTGCTCCAGGTCGTGAGCGCTCCGCACAGGCCGGTGCCCAGCAGGAGCAGGAGCACGGGGTCGTCCAGGAGGGCGACGAGGAGGCCCAGCACGGCAGCTCCCACGACGTTGGCGGCGAGGACCCCGCGCACGGCCCCCCACGGCGCGGAGGCCAGCAGGTGGCGCAGCACCGCGCCGACCGCCCCGCCCAGCGCGACGGCGGCCACGGCCCAGACCCCCACCTGCGCCCCACCGGTCACGCGGTCGACCCCCGCGCCGGGCGCGAGGCCGTGGCGGCGGCCCAGGCCGCGGTCACGCACAGCACCGGGGTGAGCACGGCGTAGAGCGCCCCGACGGCCGGCGCCCCGCCCGCCAGCAGGGCGACCTGCACGGCATACGTGGAGAAGGTCGTGAAGCCCGCGACCAGCCCGGTCGCGAGGAAGCCGCGCAGGGCGGGCCGCGGCTGCCCCCGGTCCAGCACCCCCACGACGACGCCGAGGACGGCCGAGCCGAGGACGTTGACCGCCAGCGTCGCCCACGGCAGACCGCCCTCGCCGGCGGGCAGCGCGACCTCGGCCGACCAGCGCAGCAGGCTGCCCAGGGCACCTCCCGACGCGACGGCCAGGAGGATGCGGGGGTCGGAGGACGGGAGAGGGCGCAGGATCCGACCGTATACTTCCGCGCATGACGCCGTCGAGCACCGACTCATCTGACAGTCCGGAGCCGGGCAGTGCCCGGCTCCCCCGAGGTGCGTGGGGCACCTCGTGCTGATCGCGACGGGCGTCGCGGTCATCGTCATCCTCACGCTCATGACGGGCTACTTCGTGGCCCAGGAGTTCGCCTACGTGAGCGTCGACCGCGGCAAGCTGCGCCAGCTGGCCGAGCAGGGCGACGCACCCGCGGAGCGGGCGCTGAGGATCACCTCCCGACTGTCCTTCACCCTGTCCGGCGCCCAGTTCGGCATCACCGTGACCGCACTCCTCGTGGGCTACCTCGGCGAGGAGTTCCTCGTCCGGGGGCTCACCGAGTCCTACGCGGACGCGGGCTGGCTCACGCGGGCCGCGATGATCTCGCTGTTCTCCATCGGCACGCTGGTGTTCTCCACCATCCTGCAGATGGTCATCGGTGAGCTCGGGCCCAAGAACCTCGCGATCGCCAGGCCGGTGCCGCTGGCCCGGGCGCTCTCGCGCAGCACGCTCATCTACCTGACGGTCTTCGGGCCGATCATCAAGCTGTTCGACATGTCCTCCAACGCGCTGCTGCGCTCGGTCGGCATCGAGCCGGTCCAGGAGCTCCCGCAGGGTGCCACCCCCGAGGACCTGACCCGCATCATCGCCGAGTCGCACAGCGGGGGGACGCTCGACGCGGACCTGTCGACGCTCCTCGGCCGCGGCCTCGCCTTCCGCGACCGGGTGGCCGAGGAGGTCATGACGCCGCGCACCTCCGTGCAGACGGTGCAGGCCGACGCGACGGCCTCCGTGGTGCTCGAGGCCCTGCAGAGCGGGCACGCCCGCTTCCCCGTCGTGGGCCGCGACATCGACGACATCGTCGGCGTCATCGGCCTGCACGACCTCCTCGAGGTCGACCCCGCGGACCGCCCGACCACGCTCGTGCGCGACCTCACGGACGACGCGGTCATCCTCCCGGAGTCCCTGCCGCTGCCCAAGGTGCTCGAGGCGCTGCGCGTCCAGCACCAGCAGCTGGCCGTCGTGGTCGACGAGTACGGCGGCTTCGCCGGCATCGTCACCTTCGAGGACGTGGCCGAGGAGGTCGTCGGCGAGATCTGGGACGAGGACGACGACGAGGAGGCGACGAGCCAGGACCGCGGCGACGGCATCTGGGACCTCTCGGCGCGCCTGCGCATCGACGAGGTGGCCCAGGTGACCGGGATCGAGCTGCCCGAGTCCGAGAACTACGACACCCTCTCCGGCCTCGTCCTGGACCACCTCGGCCGCACGGCCGAGGAGGGTGACTCGGTGCTCGTGCGCTGGACCAGCCGCGACGGCGAGGGCGAGGAGCACGTGCACCAGACACGGATCGACGTCGTCGCCACCCAGCGGTTCGTGCCCGAGAGCGTGGTCCTCCACCCGGTGGCCACCCGCACCCAGTCGGCGTGGGCCGCCCTGACCGAGGAGGAGCGCGAGCAGCTCTCGAGCGACGACTCGCTGGTCATCTCCACCGCCGCGCAGCCCACGGAGGCCGTCCGATGAGCATGACCGTCGCCCTCATCGTCAGCGTGGTGCTGCTGATCCTCAACGGCTTCTTCGTGGCCGCCGAGTTCGCGATCATCTCCGCCAAGCGGCACCGGCTCGAGGAGCGCGCCGAGGAGGGCAGCCGCGCAGCCCGTGCGGCCGTCGAGGCCTCGCGCGAGCTGTCGCTCATGCTGGCCGGTGCCCAGCTCGGCATCACGCTGTGCACGCT